>NZ_SZZU01000009.1:3523-5145 GCF_009829985.1 Pantoea sp. Aalb | reverse complement strand
ACAGAACAATAAACAAACTTTAAAATTGAAGAGTTTGATCATGGCTCAGATTGAACGCTGGCGGCAAGCCTAACACATGCAAGTCGAACGGCAGCACAAAAGAGCTTGCTCTTTGGGTGGCGAGTGGCGGACGGGTGAGTAATGTCTGGGAAACTGCCCGATGGAGGGGGATAACTATTGGAAACGATAGCTAATACCGCATAATGTCGTAAGACCAAAGTGGAGGACCTTAGGGCTTCATACCATCGGATGTGCCCAGATGGGATTAGCTAGTAGGTGGGATAATAGCTCACCTAGGCAACGATCCCTAGCTGGTCTGAGAGGATGACCAGCCACACTGGAACTGAGACACGGTCCAGACTCCTACGGGAGGCAGCAGTGGGGAATATTGCACAATGGGCGAAAGCCTGATGCAGCTATGCCGCGTGTATGAAGAAGGCCTTCGGGTTGTAAAGTACTTTCAGTGGGGAAGAAGGCGATAAAACTAATAATTTTATCGATTGACGTTACTCACATAAGAAGCACCGGCTAACTCCGTGCCAGCAGCCGCGGTAATACGGAGGGTGCAAGCGTTAATCGGAATTACTGGGCGTAAAGCGCACGCAGGTGGTTTGTTTAGTCAGATGTGAAATCCCCGGGCTTAACCTGGGAACTGCATTTGAAACTGGCAAGCTTGAGTTTCGTAGAGGGGGGTAGAATTCCAGGTGTAGAGGTGAAATGCGTAGATATCTGGAGGAATACCAGTGGCGAAGGCGACCCCCTGGACGAAAACTGACACTCAGGTGCGAAAGCGTGGGGAGCAAACAGGATTAGATACCCTGGTAGTCCATGCTGTAAACGATGTCGACTTGAAAGTCGTATCTTTAAGATGTGACTTTCGAAGCTAACGCATTAAGTCGACCGCCTGGGGAGTACGGCCGCAAGGTTAAAACTCAAATGAATTGACGGGGGCCCGCACAAGCGGTGGAGCATGTGGTTTAATTCGATGCAACGCGAAGAACCTTACCTGGCCTTGACATCCAGAGAACTTTTCAGAGATGAATTGGTGCCTTTAGGAACTCTGAGACAGGTGCTGCATGGCTGTCGTCAGCTCGTGTTGTGAAATGTTGGGTTAAGTCCCGCAACGAGCGCAACCCTTATCCTTTGTTGCCATTGGTTCGCCCAGGAACTCAAAGGAGACTGCCGGTGATAAACTGGAGGAAGGTGGGGATGACGTCAAGTCATCATGGCCCTTACGGCCAGGGCTACACACGTGCTACAATGGTGTATACAAAGGGAAGCAAACTCGCGAGAGCAAGCGGATCTCATTAAAGTACATCGTAGTCCGGATTGGAGTCTGCAACTCGACTCCATGAAGTCGGAATCGCTAGTAATCGTAGATCAGAATGCTACGGTGAATACGTTCCCGGGCCTTGTACACACCGCCCGTCACACCATGGAAGTGGGTTGCAAAAGAAGTAGGTAGCTTAACCCTTTTAGGGAGGGCGCTTACCACTTTGTGATTCATGACTGGGGTGAAGTCGTAACAAGGTAACCGTAGGGGAACCTGCGGTTGGAATACCTCCTTAATCTAAAGATATTCCCTTATAAAAGTGCCCACATCCAATTGCCTAATAAATATA
>NZ_SZZU01000009.1:0-3069 GCF_009829985.1 Pantoea sp. Aalb | reverse complement strand
AAACGTCTATGGGTTGTAAGGTTAAGTGATTAAGCGTACACGGTGAATGCCTTGGCAGTCAAAGGCGATGAAGGACGTGTTAATCTGCGAAAAGCGTCGGTAAGGTGATTATAAAACCGTTATAACCGGCGGTGTCCGAATGGGGAAACCCGATGTACTTCTGTACATCATCTCAACATGAATATATAGTGTTGTGAAGCAAACCGAGGGAACTGAAACATCTAAGTACCTCGAGGAAAAGAAATCAACCGAGATTCCCTTAGTAGTGGCGAGCGAAATGGGAAGAGCCCAGAACATAAAGCAATTTATATGCTAGTGGAAGTGTCTGGAAAGGCACGCGATACTAGGTGAAAGCCCTGTACACGAAAGCACATAAATTGTAAGTTCAATGAGTAGAACGGGACACGTGATATCCTGTTTGAATATGGGGGGACCATCCTCCAAGGCTAAATACTTCTGACTGACCGATAGTGAACTAGTACCGTGAGGGAAAGGCGAAAAGAACCCCGGTAAGGGGAGTGAAATAGAACCTGAAACCGTGTACGTACAAGCAGTGGAAGCATATTAATTATGTAACTGCGTACCTTTTGTATAATGGGTCAGCGACTTATATTCTGTAGCAAGGTTAACCACATAGGGGAGCCGTAGGGAAACCGAGTCTTAAATGGGCGATTAGTTGCAGGGTATAGACCCGAAACCTGGTGATCTAGCCATGAGCAGGTTGAAAGTTGGGTAACACTAACTGGAGGACCGAACCGACTAATGTTGAAAAATTAGCGGATGACTTGTGGCTAGGGGTGAAAGGCCAATCAAACCAGGAGATAGCTGGTTCTCCCCGAAAGCTATTTAGGTAGCGCCTCGTAAATTCATCTTTGGGGGTAGAGCACTGTTTCGGCTAGGGAGTCATCCCGGCTTACCAAACCGATGCAAACTACGAATACCATAGAATGCTATTACGGGAGACACACGGCGGGTGCTAACGTCCGTCGTGGAAAGGGAAACAACCCAGACCGCCAGCTAAGGTCCCTAAATCATGATTAAGTGGGAAACGATGTGAGAGGGCATAGACAACCAGGATGTTGGCTTAGAAGCAGCCATCATTTAAAGAAAGCGTAATAGCTCACTGGTCGAGTCAGCTTGCGCGGAAGATGTAACGGGGCTCAAATCATGTACCGAAGCTGCGGCAGCGATTTTATAATCGCTGGGTAGGGGAGCGTTCTGTAAGCTGTTGAAGGTAGATCGTAAGGTCTATTGGAGGTATCAGAAGTGCGAATGCTGACATGAGTAACGATAAAGCAGGTGAAAAACCTGCTCGCCGAAAGACTAAGGGTTCCTGTCCAACGTTAATCAAGGCAGGGTAAGTCGACCCCTAAGGTGAGGCTGAAAAGCGTAATCGATGGGAAACAGGTTAATATTCCTGTACTTTAATGTTACTGCGAAGGGGGGACGGAGAAGGCTAGATTATCCAGGCGACGGTTGTCCTGGTTTAAGCGTGTAGATTGACTTTTTAGGCAAATCCGAAAAGTTAGAATTGAGGCGTGATGACGAACTATGAAAATAGTGAAGTAATTAATGCCATGCTTCCAAGAAAAGCCTCTAAGCTCCAGGTAACTGTAAAATCGTACCCCAAACCGACACAGGTAGTCAGGTAGAGAATACTAAGGCGCTTGAGAGAACTCGGGTGAAGGAACTAGGCAAAATGGTGCCGTAACTTAGGGAGAAGGCACGCTGGCATTAGGTGAAGGGATTATGCTCCTAGAGCCAAAGCCAGTCGCAGATACCAGCTAGCTGCAACTGTTTATTAAAAACACAGCACTGTGCAAACACGAAAGTGGACGTATACGGTGTGACGCCTGCCCGGTGCCGGAAGGTTAATTGATTGGGTTATCCATAATAGGAGAAGCTCTTGATCGAAGCCCCGGTAAACGGCGGCCGTAACTATAACGGTCCTAAGGTAGCGAAATTCCTTGTCGGGTAAGTTCCGACCTGCACGAATGGCGTAATGATGGCTAGGCTGTCTCCACCCGAGACTCAGTGAAATTGAAATCGCTGTGAAGATGCAGTGTACCCGCGGCAAGACGGAAAGACCCCGTGAACCTTTACTATAGCTTGACACTGAACATTAAACTTTGATGTGTAGGATAGGTGGGAGGCCTTGAAGCATAAACGCTAGTTTATGTGGAGCCGACCTTGAAATACCACCCTTCAATGTTTGATAGTCTAACGTAAGCCCGTTATCCGGGCTGCGGACCGTGTCTGGTGGAAAGTTTGACTGGGGCGGTCTCCTCCTAAAGAGTAACGGAGGAGCACGAAGGTTAGCTAATCCTGGTCGGACATCAGGAGGTTAGTGTAATGGCATAAGCTAGCTTAACTGCGAGAGTGACGGCTCGAGCAGATGCGAAAGCAGGTCATAGTGATCCGGTGGTTCTGCATGGAAGGGCCATCGCTCAACGGATAAAAGGTACTCCGGGGATAACAGGCTAATACCGCCCAAGAGTTCATATCGACGGCGGTGTTTGGCACCTCGATGTCGGCTCATCACATCCTGGGGCTGAAGTAGGTCCCAAGGGTACGGCTGTTCGCCGTTTAAAGTGGTACGCGAGCTGGGTTTAGAACGTCGTGAGACAGTTCGGTCCCTATCTGTCGTGGGCGTTGGAGAATTGAAGGGGGTTGCTTCTAGTACGAGAGGACCGAAGTGAACGCACCACTGGTGTTCGGGTTATCATGCCAATGGTATTGCCCGGTAGCTAAGTGCGGAAGAGATAAGTGCTGAAAGCATCTAAACACGAAACTTGCCCTAAGATTAGTTCTCCCAGAGACTTAAAGTCTCCTTAAGGGATGTTGAAGACTACAACTTTGATAGGCCGGATGTGTAAGTATAGTGATGTATTGAGCTAACCGGTACTAATAACCCGTGAGGCTTAACCTTACAACACCAAAGACGTTTTATGAAAGTTTCAGCTTATTTTATAAAATACTTCATGCATTTTGTGCATGAATCAACAGAATTCGCCTGGCGGCAATAACGCGGTGGTACCACCTGATACCATGCCGAACTCAGAAGTGAAA
>NZ_SZZU01000008.1 GCF_009829985.1 Pantoea sp. Aalb | reverse complement strand
ATTGAAAATAATGAACCTGTCATAGGAGTTATTTTCTTTCCTATTTTAAATAAAATTATTTATGCTTCTCAAGGAAATGGATGTTGGTTACAAAATAATAATGATACTCCTATTAAAGTTTTTTTTTCTTTAAATAACAAAAAAAAATTAGAAAATTCTGTAATATCTGCTTCAGGTATTCATAGTACTACATATAATACAAAAGAAGGTAATAAAGCATATAAACTATCTAAAATAGTATCTATTGCTAAAGATTTTATTTTTATAAATGATTGTTATCAGCATTGTATGGTAGCTATGCAACGTATTGATGCGGCAATTGATACATTGATGAAACCATGGGATATTAGTGCGTTGCTTATTTGTATGAAAGAATCTGGGGTAATATGTAGTGATATTAAGGGTTCTCAAAAAAAACTTTTATGGGCAGATAGCTTAATTACAGCTTCATCACAATATCTTTTAGATAAAATAGTAAATGAATTAAATTAGTTTATATATTTAGATTGTTTATAGATATAAAAAATAAATTAATAAAACATTGTCAGCTTTTATAAAGAAATAAAAAGAATAATTAGTATCCCTATCACTTAAATTTAGTATCACTTAAATAATATTTAAATTAGAAAATTATTTTTTGAAGATTTATTATTTACAGATAAAAGATAGTAACTAAAAACAATAGTTTATACATAGATAAAATATATCATTAATATCTTTATAAAGATTTAATGTAATAAATACATATTTAGTTAATTATATAGTATATAATACTAAATATTTTAAATATTAAATTATATAATATTAATTTAGTTAAGTTTTTACTTAAAAAATTTAATTAAAAATTAATGATATTTAATTTGCTATTATATCAGTTTGATTTATTTATTAATAAATTTTTATTTGTATTTTTTTTATAAAAAAATTTTTAGTTAAATTTTAATTCTAAAATAGATAAAAGAGATGATATGTGTATTTAATACATCATAAATATATATATTTATTTTTTTTAATTTAGTATTAATTTCAACTTTCAATTGATTCTTTAACATAGTTTAAAGTTTTAATTTTATTCTTAAAATATAATTACTAATTTTAGATTATAATCTTTTAAGAAGATAATTTTTCTATTTGAGGAGATATAGGTGTCGCATATTGAAAATACTGTAATTTCCTCATGGAAAGTTAAACGCACTTATCGTAAAGGTAATCCAATGTCTGCTTCAGAGAAGCAGTTAGCATCAATCGCTCGAAAGAGAATTACTCATAAAGAAATAAAAGTTTTTGTTCGTAATCCATTAAAAGATTGTATGGTAAAATTATGTAAAGCTGAAGGTCTTACACAAGCAGAATTTATTGAAAAACTTATTGAGCAAAAACTTAAACAATTAGGTAAAATCTAGTAAAGTCTTTACTTTCTAGCTTGAAGATTTTCTAGATGTTGATATTATAGTTCATATACCATGATATGGTAAGCTACATATATTAAGGTAGCGGGGGGCTGGTTTGTATAATTATAATAATTACAAGACCAGTAAGATAAAAACCCCGATAATTTTCCTGAGTTTGCCGACCTAGAAAATTATGGGGCTTATTAAAACTGCATAGAAACTGTTACTCTATGCAGGGAGTATAATCTATACTCAGAAGATTTCAATACTTTCTGTATATATTACTCCTTTTGTACAGTATAAGTGTAGGAAATGGTGGCTGATATTCATATTTTTTGTAAACACTATCGTCAAGTAAAAAATCCAACTCCAAAATTTACACCTCGTGAAGGGAAGAAAACCTTACCATTTTGTCGAAAATTAATGGTAAAAGCTGAGGGATTTACGTCTCGTTTTGATTTTTATGTACATGTAGCATTTGCTCGTTTTTTAGGTAAACGTCGTCGCATGCCACCTTTATTACGTCGTCGTGCTATCGATGCCCTTTTACAAGGAATGTGTTTCCATTATGATCCTCTTGCTAATAGAGTTCAGCTTTCTATTACTAATTTAGCTCTTGAATGTGGTTTAGCAACAGAGTCTAATAGAGGTAATTTATCTATTACTCGTGCTACTCGTGCACTTCGATTTTTAATGACACTTGGTCTTATTACTTATAATACCGAATATGATCCTCAAATTGGTTGTAATATACCGACTGATATTACTTTTACATTAGCATTATTTAATGCACTTGATGTATCTGAGATAGCTGTAACAGCTGCTCGTAATAGTCGTGTTGAATGGGAAAATCAAAAACGTAAAAAACAGAATCTTCCTTTATTAGGTATTGATGAATTAATAAGACAAGCATGGCAATTTGTTAGAGAAAGATTTCGTCTTTATCATGTTGAGCGTAAGTCTCAAGGATTTAAACGTGCTCGTGCTCGGCGAGATGCTAAACGTACACGTCTTGATATTGAACGAATTGTGAAATACCAATTGATGCGTGAAATATCTGAAGGTCGTTTTAGTACTAATCGATCTATAGTTTTTAATGAATTAAAACGTAGAGTTAAAGAACGTCTTATTATGTCTAGAAGTAATAAATATATGCGGTTAAATACTTTTATATAAATATTTATTATTGTAATCTGATTTTTAAGTGCTTAATGTTTATTTTTTTATTTTAGGTATATTTTACTAAATTTTTCATTAGATGTTAAAGATGTTAAATATAAATTTTTATTTTTAAGTGCAAGAGATTTTTTTTTTAACTTACATACGATACTATAAATATAGTGCTATACATAATTAGTATAAAGTGCATTCTTTCTTTTAAAAAAAAATAATAATATCCTTTAAAATAATAAAATCTTCTTCTAAAAAATAAATTCAAAATTATCAAAATAAATCAATCAATTTTCTTTTTTAAATAATAAAAAATTTGTTTTTTAAAAAAAATAAAAATAAATAAAATATAAATAATAATTATTTATAAATTAAATAAATCTTCTTATAAATTAAATAAATTTTCTTATAAATTTTTTAATATTTAATAAATTAAAGAATAGTATCCTAACTAAACAGGAACTAAATATGAAATTTGTAATAATTGGATGTGGTAACATTGTAATTAAAGAACATATACCAGCAATAATGTCATTACCATTAAAAATTAATGGTTTATGTGATATTTCAATAGAAAACATAAACAAAATAAAAAAAATAATAGGATACGAAACACCAAGTTTCACATGTTACAAAAAATTAATTTATACAATAAAACCTAATGTAATATTAATTGCATTACCTCATAACAATTATTATGAAGTCATTAAATTTTGTAGTTGTTTTCCAATGAAAATCATTAAAGAAAAACCATTTGCATTAACATTATCACAATCAAAAATATTTAGTGATTTTTCTCGTAATGAAAATTTTAAAATATTTACTGTATGTCAAAAAAGATATACAACATCATATCAAATACTAAAAAAAGAAATACAAAAAACAAAAGAAAACATATCTCATTTTAAAATAAGATATACAATACCAAGTAAAAATCCTAATGGATGCTGGAGAAGTCAATATTCAACTTCTGGAGGAGGAGTATGGATAGATATGGGTTATCATGTTATAGACATAATTAACTATTTCTTTGATGGAAAAGAAATTAAAGTAAATTATGCCCGATTAATAAATTCTTCTAACGGAGATTATAATGTCGATGATATAGCTTTTGTTGAACTTGAATGTAACGGAGTAATTATTTTAGCTTATATATCTTGCGTAGCAATTGAAAAACATGAAGATATAACTATCTATGGAGAAAATACTATTTTTTATTCGGATAAAAAAAAAGTAACTTTAAAAAATAAAAAACAAGAATTAATAAAATATTTTAATATAAAGAATATTTCTCCTTTTATAGAAATGTATAAAGAATTTCTTTTTAATGGAGGAGAATCAGCATTTGAAAGAAATTTAAATAATTCAATTTCCTTAATGCGTGTTTTAGAAAAAGTAAATAAAAATAATAAATATACTATATAAAATAAATTAATTAAGGGATAATTAAAATGAATTTAAAACAATTAAAATTTTCACATCCAAAAATTACAGATGAAATAAAAAATAGTGTACAAAATCAACTTCTGGAAAATATATCTATTTATGATAATGGAGGAATTTATGAAAAATTAGAAAATGAATTTAAAAAAAAATTTCAAGTAAAAAACGCAATAGCTGTAAACTCAGGTACTACAGCTTTATTCTCAATGTTTTATGGTGCTGGTATAACCAAAGGAGATGAAATTATTGTTCCTAGTTATACTTTTTTTGCTACATGCTCACCTCTCCATCAATTAGGAGCTGAATTAAAATTTGCTGATTGTAGTGATAATGGTAATATAAATCCTAACGCAGTTGAAGAACTAATTACATCAAAAACAAAAGCTGTAGTTATAACTCATATGTGGGGCATTCCATGTGATATGGATGATTTAATAGATATCTGTAACCAACATAATTTACTTCTTCTTGAAGATAGTTCTCATGCACATGGAGCTACCTGGGATAAAAAAATGATTGGTAGTTTTACAGATGGTTCTGCATGGAGTTTTCAAGGTAAAAAAATTTTAACTTCAGGTGAAGGTGGTTTTTTTGCAACTAAACATAGAAGAATGTATGAAAGAGCAATATTAATTGGACATTTTAATAAAAGAGCTAAAAAAGAAATTTATGATAAGGATCTAAAGGATTTTGCAACTACTGGTACTGGTTTAAATTTACGAATGCATCCATTAGGAGCAGCAATAGTTTTACCACAAATGTCTAACTTTGAAAAAATGATAAAAGAAAAACGTGAAACAGCCTCATTATTAAAACGAGGTATAGATTTAATTGATGGTTTGAGTATTGTACGGGTACCTAAAAAAGCTAATCCCTCTTGGTATGCACTACCAATATTATTTAACGAAAATAAATTTACTGTAAATTTATATCAATTTGTAAAAACATTAAATAAATTAGGTGCAATTAATGCTGATATTCCTGGTTCAACATGTCCACTTAATGAATACTTCTTATTTCATTCACCTCATAAAATATCTCAAAATTATTTAGAAAAAATTCATATTAATAAAAAAAATTTTTTAAATTCTATTAAATTTCATAGAAGCATGTTTAAATTAGATGTCTGGTATGGAGAAGAACGTTTTGAATTTATTGAAAATTATTTATCTATTATTAAATCAGTAGCAGAGTTATACAAAAAATGATTGAAAAACTTATTCCTAAAAAAATTTTAAATTCACTATATAATTACGACAGAATTTTAGTTGGTGGAATTGTAAAAGTAAAAAATAAAACAGGCATTCTTTTTCTTAAAAGATCAAATTGTGAATTTATGCCTAACATATGGGAAATACCTTCAGGAGGTATTGAAAAAGGTGAATCTATGTTAAAAGCGCTTAGACGTGAAATAAAAGAAGAAACATATTTAAATATTATTTCAATAGGAAAATATGAAAGTTATGTAAGTTACTCAAAACAAAATAAACAATGTATTCAAATAAATTTCAATATTATTTGCGATGGAACGATTAAATTAAGTAGTGAGCATTGTGAATACACATTTTCTCTAATTAATGATTTTAAAAAAAATTTAGATAATTTTATGTTAAAGGTATTAAAATTAATTTAATAATTTGAGGAATAAAATTATTTTTAATTCCATTCCTCAAAATAAATGAGACTATTATGCTAAGTATAGCAATACAAGCTGTAAAAAACACACATCAATATACAATTAATGCTTTTTATAAAATTAAAAAATATAAAGTAAAATCTGACCAATCATTAGTTACTCAAGCAGATATTTATATTGAAAATAAAATAAGAAATTTTCTTTTAATAAAAACTCCTCAAATACCTATTTTTGGTGAAGAACTTAGTTTGAATACTAACAACAAATTTAACGGTGGTTGGATAATCGATCCTATAGATGGAACTAAATCTTTTTTATATGGAGTTCCTCTTTTTAGTACTTTGTTAGCATATATTGAAAATAATGAACCTGTCATAGGAGTTATTTTCTTTCCTATTTTAAATAAAATTATTTATGCTTCTCAAGGAAATGGATGTTGGTTACAAAATAATAATGATACTCCTATTAAAGTTTTTTTTT
>NZ_SZZU01000007.1 GCF_009829985.1 Pantoea sp. Aalb | reverse complement strand
TAATAATAAAACAATAACTATATATTAAAAATTTTATATTGACATCATAAAAATTAATATTTTTATGATGTATAAAAGGAGTATAATAAATATTATTATGATGAAAATTAGTGCAACACCATATCGTGAGGCGATTATTCGTTTGTGTGCTCTCCGCTTACGTTACCAACGAGCTTGCCGAAATCCTTCTTTTGGAGTAGTAGCCTTAGCAACATTAATGTCGCAACTTGAAGATGCAGAACGAGATGTTGAAAGATATGAACAAAAATCTATTCGTATCTAATTATAATTATTAAAATCAAATGAACTGTATAGTAATACTATATTTGAAATTGTAATTAGGTAGTAATTAAGATTCAATTAATTTTGATAAATTTAATTGTTATTTACATGTATATATTTTTTAATAATCTTCTCTTGTCTAATATCTACTTTATATTTTGAAAATTTATTAATATTTTTTTTTTTTTTTTTAGAAAATATTTTTATTGAATATAGCATTAATTAATCTATAAAAATAATATTCTCATTATATTTTATTTTAAATTCTATAAAGTGATAAGATAATTTCATTATTAAATTATTTATTTCTAGAGACTATTGATATCCTGTTTACTTAAAATGTAACTATTAACTTTGTTATGATGTATATTTTTAATAAAAACTTAACAGTTTTCTAATTTCAAATCAAATATTTTATATATATTATTTATAATCATTATAAAAATCATAAATAAAATATTTGATTTGAAATTAGGGCTTTTATGTAATAAGGAGTATTAAATTTTACGATTGAATTATTAAAATAATTAGTTCAATATATTTAAGTTTAATAAATATTCTTTAATAGTAATCAGTCCACCTTTTATTTTTAATATACTAGTGAAATATTTAAAAAAATCAAGCAAAAGAATTTTAAATTATTTATATCAATTTTTGAGTAAAAAATTAACAATATTCTTATATTATAATATTAAATTTTGATTTAATCAATTTTATTATTTTAATTATAAGTATTAAATTTAAACATAAAAAATTAAGAAAGTACATTAAATATTAATTTAATTCTATTTTTATGGCCAAACAAATAATGGAATAAATATATTAAATTTAATTGTTTTATGAAAAGTAAATACTACCCTCCTTATTATTAAAAAATAGGCGTTATGGGTTAACGCTTGAGGGTTGAGTAATAGAATGGTAAATTACTAGATTAATAGGACTACTAGGTCGCCACGCCGCAAGGTGGTAAATACATAGTTCTATATAATGATAATAAATAATAGAACTTAAAAAATAAAACCTCGAAAATCCTCCCCATAGTTTGGCGACTAAAGAAGATTAACGAGGCTCACTTAAAACTGCATAGAAACTGTTGCTCTATGCGAGGAGTATAGTTTTATGGCTGGAAAACTGCAATACTTTCTATGCATACTCTTTCTTTGCAACAGAAGAGTAGGAAGCTGTGATTGAACAAACATTTGAAAATACTTTATTTTATCGGCAAGTTAAAAATCCTTTTCCAGAATTTATTCCAGAAGTAGGGAAGAAAACCTTACCATTTTGCGAAAAGCTTAGATTAAAAGCCGCTGGGTTTACCCATCGCGTAGAATTTCAAATATTAGTATCTATGTTAATTGCTCGCGGAGAACGTAAGAGACGACCACCGGAATTAAGGCGTCGAGCACTTGAAGCAGCACTTCAGGCGATGTGTTATTATTATAATCCACTTGCTAATCGGGTGAGTGCTTCTTTGACTACAATGAGTATTCGCTGTGGTTTAGCTACAGAAAAAAAACGGCTTTCTATTACTCGTCTTACTGGAGCACTTAGGTTTTTATCATTATTAAACCTTATTACTTATAATACTGAATATGATAGGAATTTGGGTTGTAATATTCCTACTGATATAACTTTTAAACCATTGATGTGGCGATTACTTGATATATCTGAAGAATCAGTTAATGCTGTACGCAAAAGTAGAGCCGAGTGGGAAAATATTAAGCGAGAAAAAAAAGGTCTACCTCGTTTAAATATTGATGAACTTGTCAAAGATGCATGGGCATTTGTTCGTGAACGTTTTCGCTCTTATCATAGATTTCGTCGTGAACATGGATTAAAACTCTATCAAGCACGTAAAGATTCTTTTCTATCCCGTAAAGAAATCGAAGTTCTTGTGCATAAACAGATTCTAAAAGAAGTTAGAGATGGTCGTTTAAAGGGTAATTTAAATTTAATACTGGATGAAATTAAACGTCGTGTAAAAGAAAGAATAGTTATGTCGCGTGGAAAATATTCTCGTCTTAAAAATGATATATTATTAATTTAATTTTTTTCGTTGTTAGCATAGTACTAGTTTTGTTATTTTTAACTGAAATAAGAATAAATTCTTACTATTATTTTTGTTCGTACATCACAGTATTTACACATATATTTATATGTGTAAAATTTTTTTATTAATTTTTATATATTAATTTAAGGGTATTTAAAAAAAAATAAAATTTATTTTTATAAATAGTATAGAAGAAAAAGTTATCCACATTAACTACGAGAGAGTTTGTTGTATAATCTATACATCATAATGTGCAAACTACTATAGTAATAGATTAGTAAACTACGTTATTTCTTTTTTAAGACTTTAAATAAATTCTTTTAAAAATATTTAAAGCATTTCATATTTAAAATAATATAAATATAAATATAAGATATACACAAATATATAAAAATTTTATTAATATAAAACTATAAAATTTTAATTCTAAAAAAATTATATAAAAAATTAGTATTTAATTAATTAAAAAATAAAATTTACCTTTTTTAACAACCAAATACCTTTTTCATTAAAAAAATGAGTAATTGAACAATTATCAATTTCTATACAAAATGTATCTGAACCACAATAAAGACGTATTATAGTTTTAATAACACCTCCATGAGTAAAAATAATGATACGTTTATAACTAGAAAAAAGTTTACATAAAGAAATCTTTATTTTAGACTTAAAGAATAAATATTCTTTATTTACTTTATTTTTATTGACTGGAAAAAAACAATTTGATAATTGTAAACTACCTCTAACATGGAAAGAAGCTTCTTTAAAGCTATCATCAAAAACAACATTTAAAAAACTATCAATAGGTAAAACTATTTTTACTGTTTCAACTACACGATGTAACGGGCTACTGATAATAAAAAAATTTTTTATATCTGTATATTTACTAAAATTTTTATATAAGTTTTTTGCTTCTAATATTCCTTTTTCAGTAAGATGACTATCCTTATTACAAGTTATTCCTGCTTGCCATTCTGAATGACCATGTCTAATAAGAATAAGTTCTTTTTTCATAAGCTTTAATGAACTCAATTAGTAAAAAATTTATCCACTATTTTAATTTCATTAATAGCATCATCATCAGTAGCTGATAAATGAATGCCATTTGTAGTTGGCGTGTACCAATTGAAGTGACTAAGATAGGATCTTATTCCTTGTAGATAACTATTTTTTTGTATTGGGGCACCCTGAAAACAACTTTTTAATTCAATCCATGATAAAAAAGATTTTTTTTTAATAATAAATAAATGAATTGAAACAGGTATGTTAATAAACATTTTTCTTTGATAAGGACAAAAGGGATTTAGAATTTTAAATTCTTTATTTTGAATAAAGTATTGATCTTTTCCAATTTTTAAAATTGATTCTTTTAAAGAATTCCACTGTTTAAATAAATCTAAATCACTTATATTTTTAAATTTCTTTAAATATTCAAAACTTCCAATAGTAGATCCTAACTGAGACTGATATGAATAATTTAAAATTTCACTATATATTTCATCAAATAAAATAGCTTTTTTTTTATAACTATATACTTGAATATTCCTTTCAATATTTAATTGATACCTTTTAAGGTAATAATGAATAAGTGGGAAATAATATTTCCTTGCAAAAATATTAAACTCTGGTTTAAAAAACATTAATGCTATTTCGGACATTTGTATGACTTATTATTTTTAAATAAATAACGATATTGATTTAATTTTTAATATTTATTTAGCATTTTCATTCCACGCTGATATTTAATATCATAAATTACATAAGTATTAAAATAAGAAATAAGTGAATCACGAAGATCTTCAATAATCTGTATTATACGTAAATCACTTTTTATGTGTTCAGAAATACGTGGATATAATGATAATTCAATTTCTCGAAATTTTTTCCAATTTATATAATTATCAATGTTTTTATTGGAACGAAGATCAAAAACCGCAGATCTATCAATAGAACATCTTAAAATATCATATCCATCAATAAGTACATAAAATGTTGTACGATATCCTCGCAAAATCATTGAAGGATTTAAGTGATGTGGTGATATTCCAGTAGTAACTTCAAGAAATGTACCTGGCTGATCTACATCACTACGTGTTATTAATTTTTTTACTATATGAATAGCTTCAGGACTAATTGAATCTTCTTGAATAATTTTTTTTTCTTTATCTTTAAATACATGTCTTCTATCAATTCGATTACCGGTTAAATCTTCCGGCATTTTAAAAGCACAGAAAGCATGTGTTAGTTTATTACTAGATGTCCTAAGTAATGATCCAGTAGGAATAATTTGATAATTATCATTATCATAATAAACTGCAGTATTTAGAGGAGGAGTTATTCTCACTCCATTACGTTCTTTAAATTCAATCGTAGGAAATTTATATTTTATTTCAATTTGTATTTCATTGAGCCATTTATAGTATTCTATATCATTAATATGATCTGCAAAAATTTTTACAGATAGTTGACGAAAAATATTATATTCTCCATGTTTTTCATGGATTGAACCTTGAGTATCAACCATTAATACCATAATTTTTCCTTAAATTTTATTTAAAGTATATTGAAGTAAATTTTTCAATTCTTCTGGAGTATACATAGGTACACTAGAAACAGTACCTTCACGTGGATAAAAGGTATTATACGTATGAGTGAATTTTTTTTTCCGAGGACCTCTAACTAAAAAAGATATGATTGGTTCATTTCCAGTAGGAAATAAAATACGATGAATAAAATGATTTTTCATGGAATAAATATTATTTTTATTAATTATTTTTTTGCCAATTTTATCTAGATAAACATATTTTTCAAAAAAACAGTCATGTATATTACTTGTCTTTGAAGGGACGTATTTATATTTCTGATATCTTATTTTATTTTTAATATTTCCAGATGATTCTTTAAAGATTTCATGAATTTGTATACCACTAATTACCAGTGAAGAAAAACTAAAACGATGGTCATGTATAAGTTCTTGTTTAATTTGTTTTTCTGTAAATGGAGGTTTCCAAATATGCAATGTTAGGCGACAGTGATTGTTATTGAAGTCATTTATAAAAACAATTTTCGAAAAATGATTAACGTGTCGATATGAATTTGAAGCAATTACTGTAAGATAATTAGAATTACTGAGTATTTCTTGGATAATTTGTGGTAATATTTTTTCATCTCTAATTTTTTTTAGAAAATTAGTAGAACGTTTAAAGAATATTACTTCATCTTTTTGATAGAGATTTAAATCTTCAAAATCTTTTTTAATTTTTTGTAAATTAATACAGATAGGATTAATAATTTTCATATTTTATCCTTATTTTATTGAAAAATAATTTCAATAAAATTTTTTATAATAAAAATGTATAAATATTAATTTAGTCATCTATGTAAAAGAATTTAAATAATATGAATAACAAATAGTAGAGATTATTATTAAAAGTTAATAACGTAAATATTAGAGTATTTTATATTTATTTGTTGTATTATTTTTTTATATAAAAATATCAATTATTATATATAGTAAGTATTATATCAATTGCATTTTAGAAATATACATAAATAATTAAAGAATTTTTCATTTAATAGAAAATAAATATTTAATGAATATAGTAAGCTTAATTTATAGAAAATATTTATATAGATAATTTTTTTAAAAAATATTTTTTATTTTAATTTAGTTAATATGAACTATATTATTAATAACTAAAAATCTATATTTTTTATTTTAAAAATATATTTGCATTAAATAAAAAAATTTATTTATGTTAAAAGTTAAATAGACTTTTTTTTAAAAAAATAGTATATGTATATTTTATTTATTGAATTTAAAGAGTTCAAGATGTCCAAAATTTTAAATGTAATAACTTCATCATCTAAACGTATTTATAAAAAAGGCAAGCCATTATCTGTAGCTGAACGTCAACAAGCCTTAACAAAGCGTAGGAAAGAAACTCACAAAGAGATTAAAGTTTATGTACCGTTAGCTTTGAAAAAAAGTCTGTGTGATTTATGTCAGTCTGAAGGTATTTCTCAAGCTGAAATGATTAGCATTTTAATATCTGATGCTAGTATTATTATGCAGCGAAATAAATAATGATTTGTGTCATATATACTTTGCTATAAATTAATGAAGTTAATTTATATTAATAATAAAATGATCATTAATAATAATTTAAAATACCAAAAATTTTTTTATTTATTTTGTATGTAATAACATTATATTAGAATTTTTCTACATAAAAGAGTTATAATATATATTATAAGAAAAATAAATTATAAATTTAAATTATTTATTACGTTTAATAATTTTTTCATAAAAAGAAGATTATAAAGTATAAAATATTATTAATAATAATTAAATGTTAATATAGTTATATATATACTTACTCTAGTAGTAATAATTAATAACTATTATTTTATTAATTTTTATAATGTGAAAAAATATATTAAATTTAATAATAAAACAATAACTATATATTAAAAATTTTATATTGACATCATAAAAATTAATATTTTTATGATGTATAAAAGGAGTATAATAAATATTATTATGATGAAAATTAGTGCAACACCATATCGT
>NZ_SZZU01000006.1 GCF_009829985.1 Pantoea sp. Aalb | reverse complement strand
TTTTTAAAAATAAATTGAATGAGTAATATTCAATTATTTATTATTCATATAGTAATATTTTTATTTAAATGGATAGAATTACTTATTTTAGGTATATAGATTATGTTTTTTATATTTAAATAAAGTTATGCACATATCCACTGAATAGATCTATATAATATAGATCCAATATAGATCCAATATAGATCCAGGTTCGCTGTAACCCTTATCACACTTGGGATAAGGATATCTTCGTATAAGCTATAGTAAGTAAAATATAAGCTATAGTAAGTAAAATATAAGCTATAATGAGTAAAAAATATAAGCTATAATGAGTAAAAAAAACTTTATTGTGGATAATTTTTTTTCCCTAGTTTCTAGGATAAAAATATATGGAAAAATATAATTTAAATTTATTGATATATTTGAATTTATTTATTTTTTTTAAAAAAAATATTAACTAAGATGAAAATACCTATATATAGAGAAAGAGAAAATAGTAACTTAACAAGTTTATTTCAAGAAAAGGAAAAATTTTCTAAAGAAACTATTATTCTTACACCAAATTCAAATAATACCGTTCAGCCAGTTGCATTAATGAGGCTTGGTGTGTTCGTTCCAACACTAAAATCTTTAAAAAACGTTAAAAATAAAACGTTTACTACCATCGATGCTACAGAAGAACTTACTCGTCTTTATTTGGCTAAAGCTGAAGGATTTGAGAAAGTGGAAATTGTAGGACCTCGCTTAGATATGGATAATGATTTTAAGACTTGGATTGGTATTATCCATTCTTTTTCAAAGTATCAAAATAAAATTATTGGAGATAAAGTTCAATTACCATTTATTGATTTTGCTAAATTATGTGGAATTCCATCTAGTCGATTATCAAAAAAATTAAGAGAACGTATTAGTCCATCATTAAAGCGGATAGCTAGTACAACTATATCCTTCACTAGCAATATAGATGAATATAGTAAAGAGTATATTACTCATCTAGTACAGTCTGCCTATTACGATACAAAAAAAGACATTGTGATATTACAGGCAGATCCTAAATTATTTGAATTATATAAATTTGATCGAAAAGTTCTTTTACAGTTAAAAGCAATTAATGTACTTAAAAGACGAGAGTCTGCACAAGCTCTTTATACATATATTGAAAGTTTACCTAAAAATCCAGTTCCTATTTCTCTTGTAAGATTACGTAAAAGACTTAATCTTCGCTCCCCAGTATTTTCACAAAATCAAACAGTTCGACGTGCTATGACTCAATTAAAAGATATTGGATATTTAGATTACAGCGAAGTTCATAAAGGAAATACTGTATATTTCCATATACATTACCGACATCCAAAGCTAACATTCCCTAAAAATATTAAAATAAATAATTTACAATTATCAGATTGTATAGCAAAACTAGAGCGTATGAATCTACAATTTCAAGAAAAAATATATCTTTTTAATAAACTTGGAATTTCTATAGAAGATCTTAAAAATTTATTAAAACTAAATTAATAGAAAAGAAGTTAATACTTTAATAGTTATTAAATTAAAGTACGTAAATCAAGTATAATTCTTTTATTACTCACCATAGCTTATTTATAAGCTATGGTGAGTAATAAAAGAATTATACTTTTTCTATTATGCAAGAAAACTCAATTTTTATTGAGAATTATGTTTCATCTAAATTTTATATAAAAAAATTAAAATATTTCCAAATAAAAGTTAGTTAGTTTAGCTAACCAACTTTTAAAATTAATTTTAAGCATTAAACGAAAACAATTTTCATATATTTTTAACCTGGATAAATTCCTCTATCTTTACGAGCCATAAGAATACGTTCACACGCCACAACATAAGCAGCAGTGCGTAAAGAATAATTATTTTTAATCGATTTATCCCATACTTGTCTCATAGCCTCTATCATAATTCTATCCATTCGTAAATTAATTTCATCTTCACTCCAAAAAAAGCTAGCCATATCTTGTACCCATTCAAAATAACTTACTGTTACACCTCCAGCATTACATACAACATCAGGAACGACAGTAATATCCCGCTGTATAAGAACATCATCAGCGTCTGGATAAGTAGGACCATTTGCTCCTTCTAAAATCAATCTACAATTTATATTTTTAGCTCTTTCAGGTGTAACTTGTCCTTCTAATGCTGCAGGAATAAAGATATCCATAGGTACATTCCAAAAATCATCTTCTTTTATTTCATCTGCTCCTTTAAAACCAGCAATTTTACGATTTTTATTTTGCCAATCAATTAAAGCAGCTATATCAATACTTTTTTCATTAAATAACGTAGTACTATGATCTTGAACAGCTATAACACGAGCTCCAAATTCAGAAAAAAGACGTGCTGCTTCACTACCTACATTACCGAAACCTTGTATTGCTACTGTACTACCTTTGATTTTTATCCCTATATGATTAGCGACTTCTCTACCAGTAATAAATACTCCTCGACCAGTAGCTTTTTCTCTTCCTAATGAACCTCCTAAATGAATAGGTTTACCAGTTACAACGCCTGTAACAGTTGTTCCTTGATTCATAGAATAAGTATCCATAATCCAAGCCATTACTTTTCCATTAGTACCTACGTCTGGCGCTGGGATATCCTTTTGTGGACCAATAATAATTCCTATTTCACTAGTATAACGTCGTGTTAACCGTTCAAGTTCACCTTCTGATAATAAGAAAGGATCAACTCTAATACCACCTTTAGCACCGCCATAAGGTAGATTAACAGCTGCACATTTAATAGTCATCCATGCTGATAGTGCCATAACTTCATTTAAATCAACATTAGGATGATACCGGATACCACCTTTTCCAGGACCACGTGAAAGATTGTGTTGTACACGATATCCTTCAAAATGACAAATAGTACCATTATCCATTTGTAATGGGATATCAACAATTAATGCACGTTTAGGATGACGTAAAGTATTTATCCAACGAGATAGTTCACCTAAGTGAGGAGCAACACGATCAATTTGGCGGAGATAAGTTGTCCATGATGAAGTGTTACTATCTGATGCGTAAGAGAGTTTATCCATAAAAACCTTCTAAGAAATGGTTAAATAGATTTACTTGGCAATAGATTGGAGATTTTATACTCTGAGATGAAATAAATTTATCACTAATCAAATTATGACAAGTATAGTGTTTTGAAGCTAAACAACAAACATTTTTATATTTTGTAAAAAAATATTATTAATATATATTTTTTACGTATATATATTACTTTTAATAAATATATATATCATCCGAATTATGCTAGTTTTTAAAATCCTTTTAAAGTTAATAATTTATTAATTTAGTAATATATCAAATACATTATAATAATATTGTAATGTGAGATGAGTATAAAAAAATATTTTTATATTGTATCTCTAAAGTATTCATACTATTCATTAATATCTTCCTTAAATAATTTCATTAGAATGTAAATAAAAAATAATTTTTATTTAACTAATTTTGTATTTTATTTTAGATAAACAAAGATTTATTAATTGATTTTTAAAAGGAGTAATAATGTCAGAAAAATATACTCGAACAGATTTTGATAAATATATGATTCCTTGTTTTTATCCTGCACCTTTTATCCCTATTAAAGGAAAAGGTTCACAAATATGGGATCAAGAAGGAAAAAATTATATTGATCTTGCTGGTGGTATTGCAGTTAATTCTCTAGGACATGCAAATACACAACTAATTGAAGCTCTTCAAAAACAAGCTAATAAACTGTGGCATATTGGGAATGGTTATACTAATGAACCTGTTTTAAAATTGGCAAAAACATTAGTAAAATCTACATTTGCTGATAAAATTTTTGTTTGTAATTCTGGTGCTGAAGCAAATGAAGCTGCATTAAAACTTGCTAGAAAATATGCTTTAGAAAACTATGGTCATAATAAAAGTGAAATTATTGCTTTCAATAAATCTTTTCATGGTCGTACATTATTTACAGTGACAGTCGGAGGACAGCCCAAATATTCAAATGATTATGGACCATTGCCTATAAATATTACTCATTTACCTTACAATAATCTTGAAGCTGTCAGTAATCATATCTCTGAACAATCTTGTGCAATTATAGTAGAACCTATTATGGGTGAAGGTGGAGTATATCCTGCAAATAATTATTTTTTAATAGGATTACGTGAACTTTGTAACCAATATAACGTTACATTGATTTTTGATGAAGTGCAAACTGGAGTAGGACGTACTGGTTCATTATATGCTTATCAAGAATATGGAGTAGAACCTGATATCCTAACCAGTGCTAAAGGATTAGGAGGCGGATTTCCTATTGGTGCGATGTTAACAAAAGAAGCGTGGGCACAGGTCTTTCAACCTGGAACACATGGTACCACCTTCGGTGGAAATCCTATGGCTGCTACAGTAGCTAATAATGTACTATCTCAAATAACTCAAGAACTGCTTCTAGGAGTTAAAAAACGCAATACATGGATAATTAAACGGTTAAATGAATTACAAGAGAAATATAATTTTTTAAAAGAGATAAGAGGTATGGGATTACTAATAGGAGTAGAACTGGCAATATCTTGGAAAAATCAGGCAAAAAAATTAATAAATTTAGCAGCTGAAGAAGGAGTTATTGCCTTAATTGCTGGTCCTAACGTACTACGTTTTACACCTGCATTAAATATTCCTTTTAGCGACCTACAAGAAGGTTTTATAAGGCTAGAACGTGCTATTTTACGTCTAAATAGTTAAAACAGGAGATACTGTATGTTGTTTCGTCCTGTTCAAGAAAGAGATCTTTCAGATATTATTGACCTTGCTGCTAGAGCTGGAATTGGGCTTACATCTTTACCTTATAATGTTTCTTATTTAAAAACTAAAATTAACAATAGTATTGCCTCTTTTAGTGGAAATTTACCTCGCTCACAACAACGTTTTTTATTTGTACTAGAAGATCTTTTAATAAAACGTGTAGTAGGAGTTAGTGCTATAGAAGCAGCGGTTGGATTAGATGAACCATTTTATAATTTTCGAATTCAACGTATAGTTAGAGCTTCTCGTCAACTTAATGTATATAAAAATATAGAACTTTTAACGCTTAATTATGATCAAACTGGACATAGTGAGCTTTGTACATTATTTCTTGATCCAAGATATCAAAAAAATCGTAATGGGCTACTTTTATCAAAGGCTAGATTTTTATTTATTGCAGCACATCCTCATATCTTTTCATCTCATATTTTTGCTGAAATGAGAGGTATAATAGATAATCAAGGAAGATCTCCATTTTGGGATGCCTTAGGTTATCATTTTTTTGATATTCCTTTTGCAGAAGCTGATAAATTGACAGGAATTGGAATGAAAACATTTATTGCAGAACTAATGCCTTTATACCCAATTTATGTATCACTTTTACCTATACTTGCTCAACAAGCTATTGGAAAGGTACATCCTCATACTGTTCCTGCTCGTTCTATTTTAGAAAAAGAAGGCTTTAGTTGGAATGGAACCATCGATATTTTTGATGCTGGCCCAGTTCTAGAAGCAGAAACCAATATGATAAGAACTATTCGTGATAGTCAAATAGTAACTGTTAATAAAATATATAATATACTAAATTCTATAAATATTCCATGTATATCGATAGTATCCAATGATCGTTTTAAAGATTTTTCTGCAATTTTACTAAAGACAGAAGATAATAAAAGTATGATCAAGTTAAATGATATTCAACGTAAATATTTACGTGTTAATGAAAATGATAAAATTCGTGTTATTACACTATATCCATAGGACATCATAATATGAGTCATCGTGCACATTTTATTTCAGGTCAATGGCTTTTAGGTAGTGGATCATATTTAACTAAATTATCTCCTGAAGATCAACATGTCTATTGGAAAGCAAAAAGTGCTAATATCAAAGAAGTACAAATAGCTTGCCTTGCAGCACACCATGCATTTTATTCTTGGTCTAATTATACATTCAATGAACGACTCGATAGTATTAAACGATTTGCATCTTGTTTAGACAGCCATAGAGAACAACTGGCTCAAATCATTTCTCAAGAAACTAGTAAACCTTTATGGGAATCACGCATAGAAGTACAATCAATGATTAATAAAGCAGATATATCTAAAGAGGCATGGATTAATAGAACTGGTTTTAGTGAAACAATATTACAAGATGGGAAAGCTCTATTACGTCATAAACCTCATGGAGTAATGGCTGTGTTTGGTCCATATAATTTTCCCGGTCATTTACCTAATGGACATATTATTCCTGCTCTTATTGCTGGCAATACATTGATATTTAAACCTAGCGAGTTTGCTCCTGCTACCGCAGAAATGACAGTACGTATATGGCAAAAAGCAAATCTTATGAATGGAGTATTAAATTTAATTCAAGGTGGAAAAGAAACAGGTAAAATATTATTAGAAAATCCTTATATTAACGGTGTACTATTTACTGGTAGTGCGGCAACAGGATTGTATTTTCATCGTATGTTAGCAGGGCAACCAGAAAAAATACTTGCACTAGAGATGGGAGGAAATAACGCTTTAATTGTAGATAGCTATTCTAATTGTAATGCAGCTATTCAACTTATAATTCAATCAGCTTTTATTTCTGCAGGACAAAGATGTACCTGCGCTAGAAGATTATTAGTTAAATCTGGTTCATCAGGAGATATATTAATAAGTAGACTAATCGAAGTAACCAAACAAATACAAATAGGTAAGTGGAATCAAGAACCACAACCATTCATGGGTGGTGTTATTTCTCTAGAATCAGTAAATTTGTTACTTAAAACACAGCAAAATCTTGTATCACTAGGAGCAATCAGTTTATTAGAAATGACTCAACCCTATAATATGTCTACAATATTAACACCAGGAATAATTGATGTCACTGGAATAAATATTCCAGATGAAGAATACTTTGGTCCATTATTAACTATTATTCGTTATAAAGATTTTGACGAAGCAATACATATAGCTAATTCTACGCGTTATGGATTAGCTATAGGCTTAATTTCACCAGATTTATCACTTTTTAATCGTTTAAGTAATGAAGGGCGTGCAGGTATAGTTAACTGGAATAAACCTTTGACTGGTGCATCTAGTAAAGCTCCTTTTGGAGGTATTGGAGCATCTGGTAATCATCGTCCATCAGCTTACTATGCAGCTGATTACTGTGCTTGGCCTATGGCTTCACTTATAAGTGAATCATTAACATTACCATCAATTCCTTCACCAGGTTTACCTTTTTAATGATTAAATAGTAATTGAGGCTTTTATGTTAAATTTTGAAGCAAACTTTGATGGACTAGTTGGGCCCACTCATCACTATGCTGGTTTATCTTTAGGCAATAAAGCATCATTATACAATCGCAATGAATTATCGAATCCTAAAAAAGCTGCTTTGCAAGGGCTAAAAAAAATGAAGTTACTCGCTGATAGAGGGTTTATTCAAGGGATTTTACCGCCACAACCAAGACCCAATATTAATGCATTACGTGAATTAGGATTCATAGGTAACGATGCGCAAATTTTACAATATGCTTCAAAAGTATCTCCCCATTTACTTTCAGCACTGAGTTCTGCATCATCTATGTGGGCTGCAAATGCGGCAACTGTATCGCCATCTGCAGATAGTGCAGATGGTAAAATACATTTTACAGTAGCAAACCTTAATAATAAACTACATCGTTCATTAGAAGCACCAGTAACAGCTGCTATTTTACGTGCTACTTTTAATAATAATTCTTATTTTGTCCATCATAATTCTTTAATACAGCAAAGTGACTTTTCTGATGAAGGTGCTGCAAATCATAATCGTTTTTGTAGCGAATATACTCATCAAGGAATTCAACTTTTTGTATATGGTCGTAAAGCTTTTACCAAAGGAATTGAACCACAATTTTATCCAGCACGTCAAACATTAGAAGCCTGTGAAGCAGTATCTCGTTTACATCAACTTAATTTAAAATATACTATATTTGCTCAACAAAATCCTATTATTATTGATTATGGAGTCTTTCATAATGATGTTATTTCAGTAAGCAATCAAAATATATTTTTTCATCATCAATATTCTTTTCTTGAACAAGAGAAATTATTAAAAAAAATAAAAGATAAAAGTAAGGTATTAGGGTTTTCTTTTATTAATATTGAAGTTCCAGATCGTGAAATAAAAATAAAAGATGCTATAGATTCTTATTTATTTAATAGCCAATTGTTAACGAAGCAAGATGGAAAAATGATGATTGTCATTCCAGAAGAATGTCAACAATATAAAAATGTATGGAATTATTTAATTAATTTAACTAAAGATCCATCGTGTCCAATTAATGAAATTCAACCATTTGATTTACAAGAAAGTATGAGAAATGGAGGAGGTCCTGCCTGTTTGCGATTGCGAGTAGTATTAAATAAAAATGAATTAGCTGCAGTAAATAGCGGTAGCTTACTTACAGAAGATCGATATCAACAACTTACTCAATGGGTACAAAAATACTATCGTGATCGTTTACATAGTAATGATTTTTTTGATCTTCAGTTATTAAAAGAAAGTTATGAAGCTTTAGATGAATTAACACAAATTTTAATGCTTGGTAATATTTATGATTTTCAATGTTAAAGAAGGAAAAATGAATAAAATTTTAAAAAAATTACTTAATTTACAATTAAGTAAGATTTCTTTTCCAATAGAAATAAAAGTTAGTTATTTAGGGGAAGGTATTTTACAGTTACTACCAAGTGTAGGGTTTAAGAAAGCTGTCATTTTATCAGCTGGCATTCATGGAAATGAAACAGCTCCAATTGAATTACTTGCTAGATTAATAGCATCGCTTAGTAAAAATACACAAAGACTCAATTGTGCATTACTTATTATATTTGGTAATTTACCTGCTATTAAATTAGGTAAACGTTACATACATAGCGATATGAATCGTTTGTTTTTTAATCATAATCAATATGAAAAATTAGAAAAATCAATAAATGAAGTGCAATGTGTTAATCTTCTTAAAGAAGCTGTTCAAAAATTTTTGGATAATATTTCATTATATGATAATATACCATGTTATCACCTTGATATGCATACAACTATTCGTGATTCATATTTCAAACAGTTTGCTTTACTTCCACACAATGCTAATTCATATAATAAAAGTTTTTTTGAATTATTATTTTCTTGTAAATTAAATGCTATAGTGCAACATAATTCTCCTAATGGAACTTTTAGTTATTATCTTAGTAAACATTTTGGGGTTCAAAGTTGTACAATTGAATTAGGTAAAGCTAAATCATTTGGTTTAAATAACCTAACACTTTTTCAATCAATAGAATTTGCAATAAAGTCATTAATTTCTGGTGATAATTTTATAAAAGAAATAAAAAAAATAATTAGGTGGTTTTTAGTTGTAGAAAGTATTATTAAAACTAAAGATAATTTTAGATTAAATTTAAAACCAGAAATCAAAAATTTTACTCAATTAAAACCTGGATATATTATTGCATATGATGATAATCATATTTGGCGAATTAATAATGATGCGCCGTGGATTCTTTTTCCTAACTCAGATGTTGCTTTTGGTTTACGAGCTTGCCTACTTTTAAGATCTACTACTATACCATACTTCACTTTATAAAAATATAACTTATTAAATTCATAATTTAAATTTATCGAGTTTTTATTATAAGGTTAGTAATGAATTATTCTAAATAAATCAGCCTAGTTATAGAATATTTATCTAATATATTTATATATTAGATAATAATGATTAAAATTTTATTTTTTACTTGAATTTTTATTTTTTAAATTTACCAAATAAATTATCATAGTATTTTATATTTTTATATTTTTATATTTTTATTATCTTCTTTAAATTCAAACTTATAATTTTGATTAATCAAAATTATTTTTTAAGTATGTAATACTAAATTTTTCATTAAATCAATCTAATAGTTATCAATTATGAATTAATTTAATAAATAAATTAAATTTAAAATAATATTTTTTAATATAAATTAAAAAGAAAATAAGATATGCAAAATAATAAACAAAATATTTTAATTAATAAAGATGAAATACATCCTTTAGGATGGGCTATACCTCCTATCGATGATCTTAGAAGTGCTATAGCATATTTGAAAAAATATTCTAATGAATATATTTCGACAGATTTACCTGTAAACATACATGCTCAATTAGCAGGTATTTATAAAATAATTGGTGCTGGCGGTACAGTAATAAGACCTACTCAGATTGGACCTGCAATGATGTTTAATAAGATTGAAGGCTATCCTACATCACGTATTTTAGTTGGGATGTTAGCATCGCGACGACGTGTTAGTTTGTTATTAGGTGCATCAGAGCAAGAATTAGGTAAGCAACTGGCCTCTGCTAAGCGATATTTTATTCCTCCTATAATTACTAGTCATAAAAAAGCTCCATGTCAAGAGATAGTCTATAAGGCAAATAATGTAGATTTTGATTTACGTAAAATATTGCCAGCTCCTACAAATACTCGTGAAGATGCAGGACCATTTTTTTGTATGGGATTAATACTTGGGTCAGATCCTATAGATAAAAATAAATCAGACGTGACTATACATAGGCTTTGTGTTCAAGGAAAGGATGAACTATCTATTTTTTTTGCCCCAAATAGGCATATTGATGATTTTAGGAAAAGAGCTGAAGCTCTAGGTAGATCGTTACCTATTTCTATTAATATGGGCTTAGATCCTGCTATTTATATTAGTGCAAGTTTTGAAGCACCTACTACACCTTTTGGATTTAATGAACTTTCTATTGCAGGTGGATTAAGAGCTAAACCAATTGAATTAACAAAATGTATTTCTATAAATGAGTATTGTATATCTAAATCAGAAGTTGTTATTGAAGGAGAAATATTACCTTATATAAGAATAGCTGAAGATCAGCATACTCATACTGGTAAAGCAATGCCTGAATTCTCTGGTTACCACGGGAATGCAAATACATCTCTTCCAGTAATTAAAGTTAAAGCTATTACAACTCGTAAAAATCCTATTTTACAGACATTAGTAGGTCCTGGAGAAGAACACGTTAATTTGGCTGGTTTACCTACTGAAGCTAGTATCTATATTGCTATTGAAGAGGCTTTACCAGGATTATTACAAAATGTATATGCACATAGTGCTGGGGGAGGTAAGCTTCTTGCTATACTTCAAGTTAAAAAGTTAAGTTTATCTGATGATTGTAATGTAAAACAGGCAGCAATAAATGCTTTTGCTATTTATCGAGAATTAAAAAATATAATAATTGTTGATGAGGATGTAGATATTTTCGATACTAATGATGTTATGTGGGCAATGCAGACACGTTATCAATCAAATATAGATACTATATTTTTACCTAATATAACAGGACATATATTAGATCCTTCACAATCTCCTGATTATAATCCATACCTTTCTATCAAAGGTAGTACTTGTAAAACAATATTTGATTGTACAGTACCCTGGAAGATGAAGAATAAATTTATAAGAGCTCAATTTGATGATGTTGATCCTAAATTATGGGCTCCTAGTCTATATAATAAATAATTTAATTTATTTTAATAAATGAAAAAGTGTTTTTATTTATTTTAATAAATTAATAATTAAAAGTTTTAAATTTTTAAAAATAAATTGAATGAGTAATATTCAATTATTTATTATTCATATAGTAATATTTTTATTTAAATGGATAGAATTACTTATTTTAGGTATATAGATTATGTTTTTTATATTTAAATAAAGTT
>NZ_SZZU01000005.1 GCF_009829985.1 Pantoea sp. Aalb | reverse complement strand
TATATAGATTTTTATATTTTAAATCATTAATTTTATAGTAAAGATACAAAACATAGCTAACCAATATCAATAAACAACACCCCTTCTAGGTACTACACTAAAAAACTTCACTGAAATCGAATTCAATTAACCATATAATTACATCATTTAAAGTAAATGAACAGAATAATCATATTTTTTTTAATTCTTTGATTTGAATCAGTTCATTTATTATTAATATCATTGAAGTAGTATATAACTTAAATATAATCACTATTATGATAAGAAATATATTCTTGTCATGAACATGGAACAGCGTCATAGCCGTAATAAGCTAAACGTCCTTGGCGGTAAACATGATCAGGTTTAGGTAAGTTTGGTTCAGAACCTATTTGAGTTTGTTTTAAGATAAAAATTAATGAAATTTTACCATGGCAACGATGTTCTTGTAACCAACTTTCAAAAACATCTCCATCAACATAACTCATTTTCGCATCAGGGTAGCTTAAACCATATTCTAGTTCTCCTGGTTCATTATAAAGTATAATATCGCTTCGCTGTATCATCCAAGCTATAGTTGACGCCATTCCTGTGGTATTAGTTAATAAATATCGGCTATTTTTTAACTGATTTTTTATAACCCTAATAAAGCTCTGCGGCTGTTTTGTATTTTTAATTTCTTCAGGAATAGCGTAACCAATCATTAATGCCATTCCTAATGGACATAATGCTGACCACTGCCATAATCCTTTTTCTAATTTAATACTTAGCCAACCAATCATAGCCCAACTAGAAAAGGCTATTACACTACATAATAAATTAATTTTTTCATCTTTATTATATATCTGATAATGTCTTAATCCCCACGGAGCAAATACAGTTAACAACATAAAAGTTGAAATTAATCCAAATAATAAATTAATTAATCCATTTATTTTAAGAAAATTAATAATTTTAAAATTATTAATATATATATATTGTGCCATCAATAATGCTAAAGGGGCAAAACAAGGTAAAATATAGGTAGGTAGTTTACCCTTTGAAAGGCTAAAGAATAATAGGGGTAATACCATCCAACTAAGTAAATAAACTATACCAATATTCTTTTTTCGCTGAAGCCATGCACTAATCAGAGCCCCTGGTAATAATCCTAACCAAGGAAGACAACCAATGCATAAGATTGGTATATAATACCAAAAAGGTGCTTTATGCTGAGCATTAAAATTGGCAAAACGTTGAATATGCTCTACCCAAAAGAAATAATTCCAAAAATCTTCTTCACGACGATAAATTTCTAAAGCCCAAGGGGCACTTAATAAAATAGCGATGAATATACTAAATGATCCCCAAATTAATAATTCTATAAAGCGACGTTGCCAAATAGCCCAAGGTGTAATTGCCAATATTGGTATTACAAATGCTATAAATCCTTTAGTCATAAAACCAATAGCACAAGCTATTCCTAATAATATATAGCCTAGCAAACGCTGTTTTGTAGATATAGCTTGTACGGCTAGCCAATAGCTACACATAGCTGATACTAACCAAAGCAATAAAATAGGATCTAGTACTGCATAAGTACCTATAATATATACTAATAAAAAAGTAAGAAAAATAATACTACCAGTTAAAGCAACTTTATTATTAGAAAATATCTGTTTACCTAACCAATAAAGCAATAATGCACTTAAGGTAGTATTAATAATTGCTCCACTACGTACGCCAAAATTAGTATGACCAAATAGTAATTGTCCAAAATTATTAATCCAGTAACCGGCAATTGGTTTCTCAAAATAACGTAACCCTAAAAAGTGAGGTACAATCCAATCAATACTAGTTAACATCTCACGACTAATTTCAGCATAACGCACTTCATCTGGTTGCCATAAATCACGAAATTCAATAGGAACAATATAATAGAGTGCAAAAACTATAGTCAACAGAGCTGCTTTAGTACGTGTAATCATTAATAATGCCTATTAACAAGTTTAATTTTGGCAACCTAACCAACCTTCTCGTCCTGGAATATATCCACGTAATACTTTACCTTCTGGTAGTGTATTAATATCATTTGGTAAGAGTTTGCTTAAAGGACAAAAATGAATATTATGTTTTTCAGCACGAATTAAAAGGTTAATAAAATTTTTAAGCTCAACAATTCCTTCAATTTCGGCATGAATAGTATAAACTGGAGAACCCGTTGCTTCACACATTGAATGAAGGATAAAATCATTAAAACTTAAAGAACTTACTGATTGACCAACTACTTCATCCCAAGTAGGTAATGTAACCGGAATTTGTACCGTACCTAGCGAACCATCATATAAACGCGGCAAAAATGGTCCAGTACCACGACAATCACTATTATAAATGAAACCAAATTTTCTTTTAGCAGCTAATACCCGACTATCAGCACGCCAACCTGCTACTGCAGAACAAGTTACTACGCCGTCAATAATATCTTCTAATATATTTTTACCATGTGCTATTTCTTCAATAAGTTTATTTTCATTCCATATACCAGCCCATGTTTGCCATGCGAAGTGATCCCAAGCATGTAAACCAATCTCATGCTGATCAGCTGCTGTAGCATTAACGATATCAGTAAGCCCTTTACCTATTTCTCGTCCAGGCCAAGCAGTTCCTGCTAATAAAATATTCCATCCATAAAGTGACGCTGCTCTAGAACGTAACATTTTCCATAAAAACCGTGGTTTTATTAAACGCCATAAGTGACGTCCCATATTATCTGGACCAACGCTAAAAAAAAAACTAGCTTGAAGTTGATGTATTCTTAACTGCTTTAGTAATGCCGGTACACCTATCTTAGTACCACGCCAAGTATCTACATCAATACGTAAACCGATTTTTTTCATTCTTGTTCCTGTTGTAACTCAATAGTACGTAGAAAAAAATCAAGAGTATTGTCTATAGTAGTATCCATTTTTATGGTTGGATACCAATTTAGTAAATGATAAGCATTTTTAATTGATGGCTTACGATGTTCTACATCTTGATATCCTTTTCCATAATAGCTACTACTTTCTACATTGCAGAATCCTGCAAATGGCGGAAAACAAGTACGTAATGGATGACGTTCAAATCTAACTAATAAACGTTCAGCCAACTCTTTAATACTAGCTTCATTTGCTGGATTACCAATATTTATAATCTGCCTATCACAATTATTTTGCTTATTTTTAATAATAAGAAATAATGCCTCTATTCCATCATAAATATCAGTAAAACAACGTTTTTGCGCACCACCATCAATTAATTTAATTGGAGATCCTTCAACTAAATTTAAAATCAATTGAGTAATAGCCCTTGAACTACCAATACGTGCAGCAGTTAGATTATCCAATCGTGGACCTATCCAATTAAATGGACGAAATAAGGTAAATTGCAGCCCTTCTTTTTCACCATAGGCCCAAATTATACGATCTAATAATTGTTTAGAGATAGAATAAATCCAGCGTTGTTTATTAATCGGTCCAACTATAAGATTAGAATTATCTTCATCAAATTGACTATCTGTACACATTCCATATACTTCGGATGTAGAAGGAAAAATAATACGTTTTTTATACTTCACACAGTCACGAATAATTTTTAAATTTTCTTCAAAATCTAATTCAAAAACACGTAGTGGATTACGAATATATTCTATAGGTGTAGCAATAGCTACTAAAGGTAACACTACGTCACATTTTTTAATGTGATATTCTATCCACTGTGAATGAATACTTATATCTCCTTCTACAAAATGAAAGTAAGGTTCACCTATAAATCGACTAATAGCATCTGAACTAATATCTAATCCATATACTTCAAAACTGTTTTCCTGTAACAGGCGTTCAGTAAGATGATTACCAATAAAACCATTTACACCTAGAATAAGGACACGTGTACGAGATTTAACTGTATTACTAAATGTAGAAAGCCTTGCACCAGGAACTATACCAAGAGTATATGCTAATTGGCTTCCACTCATATCAACACCTTTATCATTTTGGCCAGTTATCACTTCAAGTAAGCTATTTTTACACGCAATTATAAATGGTTTTACTGAAAGTACAGTACCTGGTCTTACTTTCAATTTATTTAATTCATTATTGTGTACACGTCCTTTCCATATTATAAATTTTACTCTACCAAAAAAAGAAAATGCTCCTGACCATGGATAAGACACAGCACGGATTAAATTATTGATGCATATTGCAGATAAATCCCATTTAATTAGCCCATCTTCTGGAGTACGACGTCCAAAAATAGTAGCTTCACTATGATTTTGCGGCGTAGATATAATTTTACCACATTTTATTATAGGTAAAGTTATATCAAGAAGTTGTGTTGCACATTTTACTAATTTACGATGTAATGTTAGTGCATCATCTTGCTCTTCAATTACTACACGTAGCTGCTTAACAATATTTCCAGCATCAGCACGTTTTACCATATGATGTAATGTCATACCAGTCTCAGTTTCACCATTCAATAGAACCCAATTTAATGGTGCTCGTCCACGATATTTTGGTAAAAGTGAGCCGTGTAAATTAAATCCACCAAAACGAGCACTATCTAAAATCATATTGTTGATCATATTACGATAGTAAAAAGAGAATATAATGTCGGGTTCCATATCCTTAATACGATCTATCCATAAAGGATGATTAACTTCTTCAGGAGCATATACTGGAATGCCTTGTTCAGCAGCTAAACGGGAAACTGAACTAAAAAAATAATTTTGAAATTCAGAATCGGTATGAGTAAAAATAGCAGTAATTTCAAACCCGTGATTGAAAAGCGAATTAATGCCAACACACCCTATATCCTGATAGGCAAAGACAAGTGTTTTCATTCCTTAATTTCCTGTATCGAGGAAGCATCTTTTTGCGCTTGGATAACACTTTGAATAAAGTATCGTGGACGAGCACGTACATCATTGTAAATGCGGCCAATATACTCACCAAGCAATCCCATACCAACAAATTGAGCACCTATAAAAATGAATAAAACTGCAAACAACATAAATACACCATCTCCAGCCCATTTAGCTCCTAAAAGTAAACGTAATAAAATCAATATTAATGAAAATATAAATCCAACTATAGCGATTAAACTGCCTATAATACTTAAAAGACGTAAAGGTGTAGTAGTTAAACAAGTAATTAAGTCATACATTAAATTAATTAATCTTAAAAAACTATATTTGGAACTGCCAAACTCACGTTCTGTATGTGCTACCGGTAATTCAATAGTAGTACGTGCAAAAGTATTTGCTAGAATTGGAATAAAAGTATTACGTTCTTGACAGTTAAGCATTGCATCTACAATATGTCGACGATATGCACGAAGCATACAGCCATAATCACCCATAATTTTTCCAGTAAATTTTTGAATAAGATGGTTAATTATGTGTGAAGTACTACGTCGAAACCAACTATCTTGACGATTTTGTCTGACAGTTCCAACTACATCATAACCTTGTTGCGCAGCTTGTACTAAATTAGGAATTTCTTCAGGTGGATTTTGAAGATCAGCATCTAAAGTGATGATCAGATCACCAGAAGTATGGCTAAATCCAGCCATAATAGCAGAATGCTGACCATAATTACGATTGAGAAGTATACCAATAATGCGACTATTAGGTATATTTGCTAAATTAGTAATTATCTGATTAGATTGATCACAACTACCATCATCAACCAATAAGATTTCATAATCTAGATTTAATTTATTACAAGCAGCCTTAACACGACGTATTAATTCAGGTAAACTTTCTTTTTCATTATATACTGGAATAACTATAGAAACTTTAAGAATTAAATTAGATTCTATCATCTTATGCTCCAATGATTCGACGTAAAGCATTAGTAACTCGCCTAACATCTTCGTTACTCATATCTGGAAATAACGGTAATGAACAAATACGATTGCTATTCCATTCAGTATTTGGTAAAGAAAGATTCGGATAACGTTCGCGATAATATTTATGTTTATGAACTGCTTTAAAATGTAAGCCCGTACCAATATTTTGTTTTTTTAAAACTTTCATTAAAGTATCTCGGCTAATATCACACTGAGTGTCATCAACACGAATAATAAATAAATGCCAAGCATGTCGATATGTCCACTTTGGTATTTCTAAAGTTAAAAACGGCATGCCAGTTAATTCAGAAAGATAAATTTGTGCTATCTCTCGTCGACGAGCATTAATAGTAGAAAGTTTTTTTAACTGCACACGTGCAATAGCAGCGTTTATATCTGAAAGATTATATTTTAAACCTGGTATTATTACTTCTGCATTTGGTTTCCGATCATGGGTATCACGGTTATATGAATTAATACCAAGTCCATGAGATTTAAGACTTCTTATGCGTTCTGCCATTATCAAATCATCGGTTACAACAAGTCCACCTTCAGCACAGGTGATATTTTTTATGGCATGAAAAGAAAAAATTGCTGTACCTTGATGACCTACATGAAGATTTTTATAATAACATCCCACTGCATGTGCAGCATCCTCTATAACAGGAATACCATAATGTGCAGCCATGATACGAATACTATCAATATCTACGGCTGCACCTGCATAATGAACAGGAATAATAGCTCTTGTATTTGGAGTAATAGCAGCCTCTATATGTTCTGGTGTTACCATTAGAGTATCACGATCAACATCTATCATAACTGGCATTGCACCTAATAATGTAATAATGTTAAGTGTAGAGACCCAAGTTAAAGAAGGAGTAATTACTTTATCACCTGGTTTAATACCTAATGCTAAAAGAGTAACATGCATACCAGCCGTAGCTGAACTCACTGCAATTGCATATTTATTACCGGTAAGTTGGCAGAAATCCTTTTCTAAGGCTAAATTCTGTGGACCTGTAGTGATCCAACCTGATTTAAAAACTTCATTTACCGCCTCTAACTCTTCCTGACCTAACGAAGGACGAGACAAGGGAAGAAAAACCATAATTTTACCTTAATATATGTAATGTACATTTTGAAAATATTTAAAATATTTTTTATTATAAAAAAATTATATTTTTTAGTAACTCAAATTATTTTATTAAATTAAAATTTAACTAATTAACTCATCATGAAAAAATAACTATAAATTTAAGAAATATGTTCTTAAAAAAACATATGAAATAAAGATAAATAAATTACCCACTTTTTTTTACGTCTAAAAACAAATAATACTCTAAATAGATCACAAATAATTTAAAAAAATAAATAACTTAATGAATAAATAAATTAAAATTTAATTTATTATTTTTTTCTGTTTAATGATGATCTAATTCAAATTTTATTGTTAAATAAATATTAGTTTCAATAAATAATATTTAAATTTTAATTTAACTTTAAAAAAAAATTTATTAATAATTAATATATATTTATAATATCATAAAAAAATAAATGTATTCTATGTAGAAATAGGTTAAATTGATTTACGTATAAACTAATTAATAGCTAATAATATTTAACTAATATATTGAAAATTTCTTTTAGTTTAGAAATTAACAATTAAATTATATCTTCATATAGTATTGTTAGATATTAACTAAATACGATTAATTGATTAAACTATTTTATACTCATTATTATAATAATGCTAAATATATAATATTTAGCAAATTAAACTGTTTTTCTAGGAAATAATTTAAAAATTTAATTTTTAAATTATAGAATTTGAGATAAATTATAAAATTTTCAAATTATAAAACAATAATTTCTATTTTTATTTTTTAATAACTATTATTCATAATATAAATATATGGTTTATTTTTCCCGTATTTAATAATTACATTTACATTATTTTAAAAAAAGTAAACATAAAATATCTTACATAAAAGTAAAAAATATCTTTTTCAATAAATAATATTTTAATATTAATCTATTAATATCTTTTTTACTACAGTATCTAAGTAAAACTAACAATATACTAATAAATTCTTTTTACGTAAATTTAATACTTAATCTAATACATACGAATCAAAAATCTCCATAGATGTGGTTCAATTCCTAATATTGTAGTTCTAAAAAATAATAAAATACCTAACACTAAATATGATTATTTTTCTATCCAATAAAAAATATCATTTTGTTTATAAATGATAAAAATAAATATAATCATAATGAATGATATTTAGAGAATGATATTCTCATTCTTTTTAAATTAATATATTTTTTAAGTAATAATTATTACATATATGTCGATATGAATATATAAAGCAATAACATAAAATCCATTAAGTACCGTTTATTAATTATAAATAAAAAACTTTAAAGTATTATCCAACTAAAAGGTTATTCCATGTTCTTACACTTGAAAAACTATAATAAAATACTATTACTATAAATTATATGTATTATTAAATAATAGAATGTTTTTTCTTTTTGTAGTACACTTTTTTTAAGTTAAAAATTTTTATAACATAGCGATTTAAAATTCAATCTTTAAGTGTCAAATAAAGCTCTTTAAATTTAGATAATGTATATTTGATTTTATAAATAACTTTATAAGTTATAAAAATCTGAATAAACATATTTTTAAATTTGAATACATTTAAAAATATGTTTATAAGAATTTAATGTTAATAATAATTAAAATTAATTACCTAATTTTAAGTTAGTATAACAACTTAGTATTTTTACTACTTCAGCCATAAATCATTTATTTTATAGATAATTTTTTATATAACTAAAGTTTATTATATATAAAATATATAATAAACTATTATTTTTAATAAACTTAGATATATAGTAAAAATGATAAAGATATACTTAATTTTTTAATAAAACTTATCTTATATATAATAATCCTATTAAAAAATCCTATTAAAATTTTAATAAAATTATTTAAAAAATATTTAATATGTTTAGATATATATCAGTAATATTTAATACATACTTTTATAAAAATAAGATAAGAATCTATATTTTTTTGATAATTAAAAAACAATAATTAAAATTTAAAAACAATACTTTAAAATTTTTTTAAAATAAATGAATTATCATAATTAACTTAAATATAATTTAGATTATATAAAATTGTACTTAAGAATAATTAGCAGCTAAAATTGCTAAAAAACTAAAACCACGCTTTTCTAAAATTAAAGCTGCATTTGCAGCACGTATACCACTAGCACAAATTAATATTATACGCCGGTTATTAGGAGGTTGCCAAGCATATATTTCTTGTGGTGAAATGCGTTCAACATCGTTAATTATACTAACAGGTGCTTCTTTATAACTACGTAATTCTATAACACAGTCATCTTGGGAAATTAATTGTCGGTCAATAAAAGGTATTGTCGGCTGTTTTGGTTCAGATGCAGAATCAAAGCGAAATTTATGAAAATGCCAATTAATGAAATCACAATTAATAATACAGCCTAATGGAGAAGGTAATAAACCTAGTAGTACACTAATAACCATTTGTGCTTGTAAAGCACCTAATGTTGCTACTGCTGGTCCCATTACGCCAAAAATATTACAATTAGTTATAGAAGTTGGAAAAAACGGAAAAACTGCACGATAACTAGGAGCATTATAACAAAAACCTCCTACATAACCACAACGTCCAAGCACCGAAGCACTAATTAAAGGAATTAAATGTTTATGACAAGCATCCGAGAGTAAATAAGTAATAACAAAATTATCAGCAGCATCAATCACTATATCAATGTTTTTTAACGCATGATCTAAAATACTTGCAGTTACTAATTTTTGTATAGCATCAATTTTTACATCAGGATTATACTTCTTAAGTGTTCTTTTTGCACAAGCAACTTTAGAATATCCAATATCATTGATAGTAAAAAGTGTTTGACGATGTAAATTATGCAGTGATACTACATCCTTATCATAAAGACGTATATAACCAATACCAGAACCAACTAATTGCATTAATAATGTTGAGCTTAATCCACCTACTCCTACCACAAGTACGCGTGCTTGTTTAATTATTCTCTGACCAACATGTCCAATTTCTGATAATATAATCTGACGGTGATATCGTTCCATATAGGCATTCCTTTAATTAAGATCTGCTAATCCAAATATTGGTGTAGAAGCTACAGCTATATCTCGTTTTTCCATTAATCCAGCATTAAATGCTATTAACCCTGCTTCAATCGCTTGGCGAAAGGCACTCGCCATTAATATGGGATTACCAGCTTTTGCTACAGCAGTATTGAGTAATATACCATCAAAACCCATTTCCATAGCTTGTGTTGCGTCCGAAGGTGAACCAATACCGGCATCGATGATAAGAGGAATACCATTAAACCAAGAACGTAGTGTACGTAAAGCATCTAGACTACGTAAACCTTGACCAGAACCAATTGGTGCTCCCCAAGGCATAAGTAATTCACAACCAACAGCTAATAGTTTTTCTCCAATAACTAAATCTTCTGTGGTATACGGAAAAACCTTAAATTCTTCTTCGCTTAAAATACGAGCTGCTTCTACTAATGCAAAAGGATCTGGCTGGAGAGTTTCAGCATGTCCAATTATTTCTAATTTTATCCAAGGAGTATTAAGCAAATCACGTGCCATATGAGCTGTTGTTACCGCTTCTTTAACAGTATAGCATCCTGCGGTATTTGGTAAAATACGAACATTAAGTCCACTTAATAATTCACGAAATACTTTACCCTCCTTACCTTCACGTCGTAAACTAACGATAATGATTTCAGTACCAGATTCATTAATTGACTGTTGCAAAATATATGGAGAAGGATAACCAGCAGTACCAAGTAAAAAACGAGATTTAGCATCAAAACCATAGAACATTAATTAACCTCCTTGCATAGGTGATAGAACCTCAATTTGATATCCTTCTTCTAATATTTGTTTATCATATTTATTCTTTGGAATAAAAGTACCATTAACAGCAGTTGCAATTGCATTCAAATCAATTTTCTGTTGATTTAATAGTTCCTTTAGATTGTTAGTTTGAGTAGTAATAATCTGACCATTGAAATAAACTTTCATACATTTTTTTCCTTTATCAATAAGCGTTGCATTAATTTTTCTGCCATCATTGGAGCTAACAAAAAACCATGTCGATACATACCGTTAAGATAAAAAGTATTATTTTGATAATAAATTTTAGGTAAATTATTTGGATAAGCTGGACGCAAACCACTGCTGCTTTCTATAATACGTGCTTCAGCCAAGGCTGGATGAATACTATAAGCAGCGCTAAGCAATTCCATCATAGCACGAGCACTAATGTTACTAGCATCATTACTTTCAATCATAGTAGCACCAAGCATAAAATATCCATTTTCACGAGGTACTAAATAACAAGGAAATCGTGGATGTAATAATCGAATAGGCCGAGAGAAATGTATTTCTTTACTATGTAAAATTATCATTTCTCCACGTACTGCGCGTAAAAGAGGTAACTTATGTGAAGCATGAATGCCTCGGCAGTCGATAATATGGCTATTTGGATGACAAATATTAAAAAGTACACCATATTCTAGTAATTTTTTATGTATTTCCATAAGTGTTAAACGTGGATCAAGATGCGCTTCCATTGGAAAAAAAAGTCCTCGCGCAAAACGTTGTTCTAATTCCGGTTCAACTTCAGAAGGAGTAATCCATTGATGTTTTGTAGTCATTCTTGCAAAACGATTTAATTCTTGATGATCACGAGGTGAAGCTATTACTAAAGTTCCATTTTTTTTAACACTACTAACGCGTTTTTGCCACCATGTAGCAGCGTATTGTCCCATTAATAAAACATCTTGTGGTGCACTTTCAGATTCACACCAAGGTGCAAGCATTCCTCCAGCAAACCAAGAAGCTGGTTGACAATTATCTTTGTTTATAACTTCAACTTCTTTACCATTTTCTGCTAATACAGTTGCCACACATAAACCAACTACACCACATCCTAAAACTGTCCAACGGCTCATAAAATATTCCAAAATAAAAAAGATAATAAAACGAATAAATAATTCTCCTTTTATTAAAACCATCTAAATAAGATCAATAAAATAATCTACTAATTACTATTAGTAATAGTATATCAGTTTATTTTTATATTATATGATAATAAACAATCAATATTAAAATATTTAATAAAGATTAGAAATAAACAATTAACACTTAATTTTATATATAATTTATTATAGTTTTAATAAAAATTAAAAGTAATAATATTATTTGTAAATATAAAAATAATTCTATTTTGATTATTAATTAGCTAGGTTTTAAAAAATAAATCTCATATTTTTTAGAAATTATATACTGAATAAAAGTTCATTTTTAAATAAAGTATATTTTTAGATGTAAAAGATTTTTTTAAAGAAAATAAAGATAATAACTAAACTAAAAAACCCATATAGTTTTTATAATTTATAAGTTAAATTAAAATTTTTAATGATTTGACTATACATAATAATATGATTATATTTCTTTTTGCTAAGTTAATCATTTAAATTATTAATAATTTAAAATTATTTATGTTTTATTAAATATATAGTAAATTTATTTTTTAAGATAATTTATAAATTATTAGTGATGCAAAAGTTCTTTATAAAAGACTAGTGCATCACTAATACAATGTTATAATGCATTATGTGATTAATTAAACAATTAATACTACCATGAACAGTTATTATTATGCTTACAAATTTTAATACTGTAGTAAACCAAAGTAGAAAGTTCTCTCAATTACAAAAAATAATAGAAATACATTTAGATGCTTTATTGCCTATTAGACAAAAGCCTGATTTGATAAATACTGCAATGAGAGCTAGTACTCTTGCACCTGGTAAAAGAATTCGTCCACTACTTCTTATACTAGCAGCACGTGATATGGGATGTAAAGTTCAAGAGAAAAGTATTTTAAATTTGGCTTGTGCAGTAGAGATGGTACATACTGCATCTCTTATTCTAGACGATATTCCTTCAATGGATAATGCATTAATACGCCGAGGTCGTCCAACGATACATCGTGAATTTGGAGAAAATATAGCAATACTTGCTGTTATCGCTCTACTTAGTCGTGCTTTTGAAGTAATTGCTAATACACCTAATGTAAAATCTATACAAAAATCTAATGCTATAGCCGAACTATCTTCAGCTGTTGGATTACAGGGATTAGTCCAAGGACAATTTCAAGATTTACAAAATGATATTCTTCAAAATCACAATATAGAAACTATAACTTTAACTAATGATCTTAAAACTAGTATGCTATTTCGTGCTACATTACAGATAGCAGCTATTGCTTCTGATGCTACACAGCAAATGCGGCAGAAATTAATTAATTTTAGTCAAAATTTAGGTCAAGCATTTCAATTACTTGATGATATATCTGATTATTATAAATATATAGGTAAAGATAGTCATCAAGATCAAAGTAAATTAACTCTTGTCCGTATATTAGGAATAGATGGTGCAAAATGTCGACTTAATACGCATTTAAAAAATGCTGAAATTTACTTAACAGGTGTATGCAAGTATGGAATATCTACTCGTCAATATATGTACTCTATTTTCTATCAACAGTTAAGTATGTTTAATTAATGTAATAAAATTATTAAACTCATATTTAAATATAAAATATTCATATCAAGTATATATAATAAATGTTATATGATATTAATTTTTAATTATTTCATTTTATGAAATATTTTTAAATATATATATGCGATATATATATTTATTAAATAATAAAAAATATTATTATTTAATTTATATTAATGTTCAGTAATATTTTTATTTTAAATGTATATCATATGTATTATATACCTACGCATTTAAAATAATTCAAAGTTTAAATATAATTTATCTACTTAAACTCGTATTAATAATTTATTTACTTAATATGTAATATATATAAATACATAATATTTATATATTAATATAATTAAATATTTAAAATATAATAATAGTTAGAATTATATTATTAATTTTTAATTATATTAAGCAAAAAAATAATTTATTATTAATAAATTATTTAATAGAGGCGAATTAATGTATAAAGAATATGATATTATTCTAGTAGGAGCAGGTCTTGCAAATGGATTAATTGCATTATATATAAATCAATATCATCCTACTTTACGATGTTTAATGTTAGAAAGTAATAATACTCCGTTCGGAAATCATATTTGGTCATTTCATCAAAACGATCTTAGCCAAAAACAATTTATTTTATTAAAACCTTTAATTTCATTTAGTTGGTCTAGTTATAAAGTATATTTTCCAAATTTTCAACGTAGAATAATCGGTAATTATTACTCTATTACATCTACTAATTTTACACGTTACTTAACCAATATTATGGGTAAAAACTTACTTACTACGACCAAAGTAATACATATTACCCCTACTAAAGTAATTTTAGAAAATAATGATGAAATACACGCTAAAGTAGTTATTGATGGAAGAGGAATAAGGTCAATGCCATATTTCCAAGTTGGATATCAAGTGTTTATTGGACAAGAATGGCAATTAAGTCACCCTCATCATTTATCACAACCTATTTTAATGGATGCAACGGTTGATCAACAAGAAGGATATCATTTTATTTATATATTACCTTTCAATAATAAACGTCTTTTAATTGAAGACACTTATTACGTCAATCAACCTATATTAAATCAAATAAAAATACGTAAAAATATTATTAAATATGCTCAAGATCATAATTGGAAATTAAATAAATTAATACGTGAAGAAGAAGGCTCTTTACCAATCATATTAAGTGGAGATATCAATATGTTTTGGAAACAGCAAGGTAATCAACCATGTAGCGGCTTACGAGCTGGGATATTGCATTTTACTACAGGTTATTCATTACCTATTGCTATGTCATTAGCTGAATGTATAATAGGAAAACTTCCGACCAATTCTTTCGTAATAAGTCAATGTATCGAAATGTTTGCTCGCCAACATTGGCATAATCAACGATTTTTTAGATTTCTAAATCGTATATTATTTTTAACAGATCATCCAAAACAACGATGGAAAATAATACAGCATTTTTATCGTCTTGATGCTGATTTAATTAGTCGATTCTATTTTGGACATCTTAGATTAAAAGATAAAATATGTATCCTTTACGGAAAACCACCTGTTTCAATCAATAAAGTATTACGAGCTCTTTTAAGAATAAATCATAGCACAGGAAATATATTATGAGACGTATCTTTATAATTGGTTCAGGTTTTGGTGGATTAGCTTTAGCAATTCGCCTGCAAACTGCAGGTATCCATACTACAGTTTTAGAAAAACAAAGCAAATATGGAGGATGTGCATATGTTTGGAAAGAAAAAGGTTTTACTTTTGATGCTGGACCAACAGTAATTACTAATCCTAATGCTATTAAAATGTTATTTACAATGTCTGGAAGATTATTTAGTGATTATATTGAATTATTACCAGTTACTCCTTTTTATCGCTTATGTTGGGAAAACGGGAAACGATTAGATTATAGTAATAATCAATTATCGTTAGAACAACAAATTGCTCAATTTAATCCTAAGGATGTTGAAGGTTATCGTAAATTTCTTAATTATTCTCGTAATGTATTTAAAATAGGATATTTACAATTAAGTACCGTACCATTTCTTAAATTTAAGGATATGTTACGTGTTTTCCCACAATTAAGTCGATTACATGCTTGGCGTAGCGTATATAGTATGGTATCACACTTTATTGAAAATGAATATTTACGTCAAGCATTTTCTTTCCAATCATTATTCATTGGGGGTAATCCCTTTACAACATCATCGATTTATACTTTAATTCACGCTTTAGAACTTGAGTGGGGGGTATGGTTTCCACGTGGAGGAACAGGGGCGTTAGTTAATGCTATGGTTAAATTATTTAAAAATCTCGGTGGAGAAATTTTACTTAATACTGAAGTAAGTCATCTTGAAATAATAGGTAATCGAATTCATAGTATAAAAATAAAAGATGGAAGGAGTTTTGATGTTGAAGCTGTAGCATCAAATGCTGATGTTATACATACTTATCATGATTTACTTCGTTCTCATCCTATAATAAATAAACGTGTTACATCCTTAAAACGAAAACGCATGAGTAATTCGTTATTTATATTATATTTTGGTCTTAATAAATCTCATTCTCATTTATCACATCATACTGTTTGTTTTGGTCCTCAATATAAAAAGATTATTAATCAAATTTTTAATAGTAACAAAATATCTAATGAGTTTTCGCTTTATTTACATGCTCCATGTAATAGTGATCCATCTCTCGCACCTTCAGGTTGTGGAAGCTTTTATGTATTAACACCAGTTCCACATCTTGGAACTGCAAATATAAATTGGCAATTAGAAGGACCTCGTTTGCGTGACAAAATTTTTATTTATTTAGAGAAGTATTATATGCCTGGTTTACGTCAACAATTAGTTACTCATAAAATATTTACCCCATTTGATTTTAGAAATACTTTTCATACATATCAAGGTTGTGCTTTTTCTCTTGCTCCTATTTTAACTCAAAGTGCTTGGTTTCGACCTCATAATCGTGATTCTAATATTCAAAATCTTTATTTAGTCGGTTCTGGCACACATCCTGGAGCGGGTATTCCTGGTGTTATTTGTTCTGCTCAAGCTACAGCACAGTTAATGTTACAGGATTTATTAATATGAATATTAATTTACTTCAATATATTGAAAAAATAATTAAAAATGGATCAAAAAGTTTTTTTATTGCTACAAAGTTATTAGATTCTTCAACACGACGTAGTACTTTATTACTTTACACTTGGTGTCGTTATTGTGATGATTTGATTGATGGACAAAATTTAGGAATTTATGGTACTCAAAAATCGATTGATGATTTAAAAGCTCGTATACTTCATCTAAAAATTGAAACTAGTCGTGCTTATGATGGAGCTTATATGAATGAACCTGCTTTTAAAGCTTTTCAAGAAGTTATATTTAAACATAGTTTACCGTCTAAATTAGCATTTGATCATTTAGAAGGTTTTGCAATGGATGTACGTAATGAAAATTATTATACCTTTAACGATACTTTACGTTATTGTTATCATGTAGCAGGTATAGTAGGTTTAATGATGGCACATGTAATGGGAATTAAAGAAGAATCAGTTTTAGATCGTGCGTGTGATTTGGGCTTAGCTTTTCAACTTACTAATATTGCACGCGATATTATTGAAGATGCACAAAACGGACGATGTTATCTTCCACAATTATGGTTAGATAATGTAGGATTATCTCGTAGTTTGTTATGTGATCCAAAATATCGTGCTGCTCTTGTTCCTCTTGTGACAAAATTGATTAGTAAAACAAATTATTATTATTATTCAGCATATTATGGATTACAAAATCTATCAGTTCGATCTGCATGGGCAATTGCTACTGCATATAATGTTTATCATAGAATTGGTTTGAAAATTAAAGCTTCTGGAATACATGCTTGGGATACACGTCAATATACAAGTAATAGTGAAAAGCTAATACTTTTACTTAAAGGAGCAGTAATGGCTATTACTTCTGGATTTATTAATCCACAGAAGCGTCCTTGTTCTCTTTGGCAACGTCCTCGTTAATTTTATATTCATTTATTTTAATTAATTTTTGTTTTAATTTTAAAATAGGTGGTGCATAAATAAATCCAAATGATATGCAGCCTTCTTTTTTATTTGTTGTATGATGCATAAGGTGTGCTATATAAATTCTTTTAAGATATCCTTTGTTAGGAGTATAATGGATGGTCCATCGTTGATGTACTATTCCATCATGAAAAATAAAATAAAGTATCCCGTAAGTTGTTATTCCTATTCCTATTAATTCTAATATTAATTTACCAACTATACCTAAATAAATTAATATTATAGCTATAAAAGAAAAGAAGATAGCATAGATATCATTAAGTTCTAATTTATTAGTATGTTTTTTATGATGGGATAAATGTAAATTCCATCCACAACCATGCATTATATATTTATGTGTCAATGTAGCTATGATTTCCATCATAATTACTGTAAATATTATAATTAATATATTCCAAAATATATACATTCTTTATTTGTTCTTATAATAATGAGTATTATTATACTGTACTTAAAGTTTTTTATATGCAAGTAAGATACATATATAATTTATTATAATAAATTAATTTAACTTTTAATTAAAATAGTTAAGTTTATTGTATTTATACACTATTTAATAAAGATAAGAATAAATATAAAATAAAATGATATTTTATTCTTATTATAAGATTCATTTATTTTTAGTATATGTCAAGATTTTTAATAATTTGTTTATTTTTTATAATTAAAAGTATTTTATTTATTTTACTTAATAATTTAATAATTATCTTTTAAATAATTTATATGTTCTAATTTTTTTTTATTATTAAATGTTGAATTATGTTCTGTAATGGTTAATTAAAATTAATGTACTATCTTAGATATTTCATAAATAATGAACTTTATTTATTTTTAATGTAGATAATGTAGATAATGTAGATAATGTAGATATAGTTATACAATGAATAGATCTTAATAAAAAATCAAAAAAGATCTAATAAAGATCCTAAATAGATCACTGTTCGTTGTAAGCTGCTATTTATAAGGCCTAAGAAGGTGGTTGTGTTCACTATAATCAGTAAAACGTTCACTATAATTAGTAAAACATTCACTATATACTGTAAAATATTTACTATAATCAGTATTTATGTTCACTATAATAAGAAATTTAAGTTTTTTATTTAGTAAATAAAAAACTTAAATTTTGAAAAATAAAAAGAGTAAAAACAAGGTGTTACTTGAACCATTTCTATCAGTAAAAAAAAATAGTGGAGAAGTTATTCAACTTCATCCTAATAAAAATAATACTGTACAACCAGTAGCTTTGATGCGTTTAGGGCTATTTGTACCTACTCTGAAATCAACTTCACGGGGTAAGTCTGGTACTATGGCTTCAACAGATGCAACAAAAGAACTTAAAAATTTATCATTAGTCAAAGCAGAAGGTTATGAAAAAATTACCATTACTGGAGCAAGATTAGATATGGATAATGATTTTAAAACTTGGGCTGGTATTATCCAATCCTTTTCGCGATATCCATCTAAGAATAATAGTGTTACGCTCTTTTTTATTGATTTCGTTAAAATGTGCGGGATTCCATCAGCAAATTCATCAGCTGCATTACGTAAGCGATTAGACGCTTCATTAAGACGTATTGCAACTAATACGTTATCATTTGAAGGCAATGGTAAAGCATATTATACACATTTAGTACAATCAGCATCTTATGATCGTGAAAAAGATCTAGTATGTATTCAAGCAGATCCTAAATTATTTGAATTATACAAATTTGACCACAAAGTTTTATTACAATTACGTGCTATTGCTCGATTAAAAAGAAAAGAGTCAGCACAAGCTCTTTATACTTATTTAGAAAGCTTACCTAATAATCCTGTTCCTATTTCACTTATACGTTTACGTATGCGTCTTAATTTAGGTTCTAAGACAACGACACAAAATCATATTGTTCGACGTGCTATGCAGCAGTTAAAAGAAATTGGTTATTTAGAATATTCGGAAGTGAAACGTGGCCGTTCAGTTTTTTTTATTATCCATAGTAGGACACCCAAGCTTGATTCTATTAGTAATATAGAAAATAGTGATTTAACTGAAAACTAAATTTATAAGTTAATTTAATTTATTTACTATAATCAATTTTGTGATAATTATGTTTAATATTTTTTAATTCTAAAAATAAATCAATTCGTAAAACAGGCATTAATATGTTCACTATATTGAGTATTTAATTAAATTTAATTTATTTATTTTAAATGCAAAATTTTAATAAATAAAAAATATAAATTTTATTCATACTATTTATAGTATTTAATATATTGATTTTTAATATATTTAAAATTTATATACTGTTTAGATTCAACTATAAACAATACTAAATATTAATATAAAATACCATAAAAATTAAAACATGATTCAATAAACAATGTGTAATAATATATACAGTTTAATTTTATTCGTGATTTATTAATCATAGCCCTTAAATTACTATATAATTTATATAACAAATTATAGTGAATGTTAAGATAAACTCGATTATAAAAAACTATACTTTAACTAGTAAATTTTATTCTTAATTACTATTGATCTACTTATCATAGAATAAGTATATCAATAAGGATTTTTCTTATTACAGTGAATTATTAAATTCAATTGGAGTTTCATATCGTATATCGGCTTACTGAAGCATAGTACTTATTTTTTAATTTTATTAAATTTTTAAGATTAATTTTTATTAATAGTAAATAATACATTCAGTGAAAAAAATATATAAAGAATAGAAAAATATTCTGTTTTTAGATTTTAAAAATGTTAATTGATTAAATAATAAATTAAAATTATAATAAATAATACAGTTTTTATTATTAATATATGGTAAAGATTATATATCTCTTTCCTAGAATTTATAAAGAAGCTGATTAGCTTACTTTATGTTAATAATTTAATAAAATATTAATATTTATTTTAAATAGAAATAAATATCATTATATTTATAATAATTAATTTTTAAAAATATTTTTTGAAAGATATTTTTTTTATTATATTTAGATGTAAGAGGTCTTCTATTACTTTGATTTCAATAAAAAAAACTCCATCTTTTTTTAGTTTTTGGCAAGCTGGATATGAAGGAGCTGATCATATTAATAGCAAAGGTCAACATCTTTCAATGAATGATTTAAATAATCATAATCTCCAAAGTAGTAGTGATTACTCGTTACTACTGCCTTTCGGTATACATACAGTACGAGAAAGTATTGGTTGGCGATTAGCAGAAACTAATATAGATGAAACCTTTAAAATAATAAACTCTAAAATGCAAGCAGCAAAGAAATATGGTATTCAAATACTTTGGAGTTTTTGTCATTATGGTTGGCCTAAAGATCTTTCACTTTTTTCACCTAATTTTATACCACGTTTTGCTATGTTTTGTAAAAATGTTGCTACTTATCTTGCTGATTATTATGATGAATCTCCAATTTATTCTCCAATAAATGAAATTTCATTTATGTCTTGGGGAATTTCTACTGGACTTTTTGGAAATGATACTCAACATCATCCAGATGAAATTAAACGCCAGCTTATTCGAGCTACTATTGCAGGTTGTGATAGTATTCTTAGTGTAGATCCACGTGTACTATTTCTACATTGTGATCCTATTATTCAAGTATTTGCAGATAACGAAAGTAAACTTTGCCATCAGCGTACTGTTGCAATTAACGAATCGCAATTTGAGGCATGGGATATGATTACTGGTGTACGTGAACCTCAATTAGGTGGTAAAAGGCGTTATCTTGATATTATTGGAGCTAATTACTACCATAATAATCAATGGTTTACTTTATCTAAACGTCCTCTTGATTGGCATTTAGGAGATTCACGAAGATTTCCTCTTCATAAGATGTTAAGTAATTTATCAAAGAGATACAAACAACCCATTCTAATAGCAGAAACCAGCCATGTAGGCAGTGGACGTTCTGCTTGGCTATCTCACATTACTGCACATATCGCACAAGCACAACTTAATGGATGTGATATTAGAGGCATTTGTATTTATCCTATTATAGATCGACCACTTTGGGATAATATAAAACACTGGCCTAATAGCGGACTTTGGGATGTAGATAGTTATTTTATACGTATTTTAAATCCAACTTATGCCACTACATTAAAACAATCACAATCTATATTAACTAATTTTCAAACTTTTATTCAATATGATAAAAAGCAAAAGGAACTTGTTATGAAACCATTAGTTCTATTAGTTTTTAGCCATCTGAGATGGAATTTCGTTTTTCAACGTCCACAACATATCATGTCTCGATTAGCGCAATATTATCGTATTTTCTTTATTGAAGAACCAATTTTTCAAGTCGGTGAACCATGTTTATTACAATATCAACCTACATCTAATATAACAGTAGTCAAACCATGTACTCATATTAAAGCACCTGGTTTTCATGATGATCAAATTAATATATTAAAGTCTCTCCTTATCAATCTAATTACTAATAATGAAAAATTATTAATTTGGTTTTATACGCCTATGGCCTTACCATTAATTGATTGCTTTCAATCCAAAGCAATTATTTATGATTGTATGGATGAACTTTCAGCATTTAGATCAGCCCCACCTCAATTACAACATCGTGAACTAACGTTGTTAAAATATGCCGATATTATATTTACAGGTGGAACTAGTTTATATGAATCTAAAAAACATTATAATTCTAATATTTACTGTTTTCCTAGTAGTGTGGATGTAGCTCATTTTGAACAGGCACTTGATCGTAATAACGATCATCCTCTACAGAAAAAAATACCTAAATTTCGGCTTGGTTATTATGGGGTTATAGATGAACGTATGGATATGCTTCTACTAGAAGCGATTGCAAAAGCGCATCCTGATTGGCAATTAATAATGGTGGGTCCAATAATAAAAATTGATGTTAATAATTTACCTCACATGAATAATATTCATTGGTTTGGTCAACAACCTTATGAAGCTCTACCTCATTTTTTAGCTGGATGGGATGTGTGTTTAATACCTTTTTTAAATAATAATTCAACTCATTTTATTAGCCCTACTAAAATATTAGAATATATGGCTGCACAAATTCCAATTGTTAGTACGGCTATACCTGATGTTAGTCGTCATTATAGTGATATAGTGAATATTACATTTTCTAAAAAATCGTTTATCGAAGCATGTAATCGTGCTTTAAAATTAACAACAAAAGAGAGAAAAAAACTAGCTATAAAAATGTCTAAAATAGTAGCAAATACATCTTGGGATCATACTGTTGCTCAGATGCAAAATCATATCTATGAATTATGTCATATTAATAAAAATTTTTAAAAGTTTATATAGATTTAGATCTTATGGTAATAATATTTTAAAAAAGTATAATAATTAATATAGTTTTACTTAATAAAATATTTTATATAAAGATATAATTTTTATATATTTATATCTTAATGAAGTAAAATATTCATATGTTAGACTATTAAAATTATTAACGAAAATAATGCTTCTTATATAACTATATAAAATTCTATTAATTTCTATTTTTAAGAATATTGAAACTAAAAAACTTTTTTCTAAAAGTAATCAACGAAGTTTATTTTTAAAAAAACTTAAAAATATAAAAATTATATTTTCATAAACAAATTGATAAATTGATTATTTAATATTTTTTAAAAATAAACTATATTTTTATATATTATGTTTATAATAGTAAATTAATGTCTATATTGAATAATTTTTAACTTATCATTAATCATAGCAAAAATATATTTAATTATTTTTATTTATTATTAATTAATAATTATATGCTATTTAATTTTAAATTAAAAATAATTTATTTTTCTTATATTTATATATATATATGGTTAAATAATAATTTAGATAATTTAAGTTAAATTTAAATCTAAATAAAAGACTATAATATAAAAATTTAAACCGCTACGCTTGTTAATTATATTAAATTTACTAACCTTATCTTATACTATGCGATAAATGATAATAAATAAATATAACCTTAATGATTTCTATTTATAAAGAGGATATATCATGATTGAACATCGTAGTGGATCTAACCATATGACAGAAGATAAACAAAAACCATCAGAAATCGGCAAAAAAGTCGGACAAAATAATGAAGGTAATTTTAAACATGATAAAGAAAAAGTTTCGCAAGTTGGTAAAAAAAGCGGACAACATAGCAATCGTTAATCATATAACCTAAATAATGAATAGTGGAAACCTTATTAAAGGCAAGGATGCCTAAATTAAATTTAATATTAATATATAAAATTGGAAGTTGAAAATTAAAAATTTCATTTATTAAATAATAATAAATTAACTAGTTAATTAACTTTTTATTTCATGTTATATTGAATTAATTTATTCCTTTAATTATATACGTGATTTTTTAATTCAAAAAAATATTACTTATAAGTAATTTAAAGATTAGAGTTAGAAAACAATTTTTTTGTTTAATATAAAGTATATTGTAGTCTACAATTAGCTTCTAATATCTAATAATAATATAAGTAAAAAAAGTCTTAGAGTAGTGAGATACTAAAACTTATTTACTTTAAAAAATACAATTACAAAAATTATTATTTAATAAATTATATGTAAATATGATATTATGTAAATAATATTAGTATGTTAGGATAGTACCATTATTTAATAATAGGTAATGATATCAATTGTAATATCTTTTCAAAAAAAAATAATTAATTGATAATTAAAACATATAATTAGAAACTTATAAATATATAATAATATATTGCATGTTAAATATTTAATATATCTATATATATTTACGTAATATTTTCACTTAATTTAATTATTAATTAATAATTCATTTATATCTTAATGATATATCTAAAATAGAACTAAAGTTCATCCTTAATATTAAATAATATTTTTATTTATTTTCCTTTAATATTCAATGAATCAATTAAAAAAAGAGAGTTGTATGAAATTTGAAAAATTAACTCGCCGTCATTTTATGGCATTTGCTGCTGGTAGCTCTGTAGCGTTAGCTATAGGTAAAGCTAGCTCTCACGAATCTAATTTTAACAATAGCCCATTTAGTAAAATTTTACATCAACATGATCCTGGGCAGAGAGATCCAATACGAGATAAATCAAATCCAGATTTAATTTATCCACCTTGTACAGATAATGGTACATTACCTAATTTGCGTTTTTCGTTTAGTGATGCACATATTAGACATAGTACTGGAGGTTGGACACGCCAAATAACACAACGTGAACTTGGTGTTGCTAGTACTATAGCAGGTGTGAATATGCGTTTAAATAAAGGAGGTATTCGTGAATTACATTGGCATAAGGAATCTGAATGGGCATACATGTTGTACGGCAAAGCTCGGATTACAGCTCTAGATAGTAATGGTTATTGGTTTATTGATGATGTAGATGTTGGTGATTTATGGTATTTTCCATCTGGGATTCCACATTCTATTCAAGGATTAGATCCAGACGGATGTGAATTCTTATTAGCATTTGATGACGGAAAATTTGATGAAGATAGTACATTTCTTCTAAGCGATTGGTTTAAACATATTCCCATAGAAGTATTAGCCAAAAATTTTAGAATAACAGTAGATGTTTTTAAAAATTTACCTTCTCCAGAAAAAGAGTATATTTTTGCTGGTAAAATACCAGATAATTCAATATCGTCAGTATTATCAATGAGAGGTAAAAAATCGAAGCTAATATTCTCACATAAAATGTTAAAACAAAAGCCATTTAGTATGCCAGGAGGTAAAGTACGTATTACTGATTCTAGTATCTTTTATATATCAAAAAATATAGCAGCTGCATTGGTTGAAGTACAACCTCATGCTATGCGCGAATTACATTGGCATCCAAATACTGATGAGTGGCAGTACTACTTAGAAGGAGAAGGTCGCATGGGAGTCTTTGCGTCATCAGGACAAGCACGAACTTTTAATTTTAGGGCAGGTGATGTTGGTTATATTCCCTTTGCTATGGGACATTATATCGAAAATACTAGTAATAAAACATTACGGTTTTTAGAATTATTCAAAAGTGAATATTATGCTGATATTTCTTTAAATCAGTGGCTCGCAAATACACCATCTTATTTAGTCAGTCAACATTTACATCTTGAAAATAGTTTTATGAATTCTCTACAGATTGAAAAACAACCTGTTGTAAAAAAATAAAATTTGATTTAAAATATAAAAATCTATATATATAATAAATTTTATTTATATAGATTTTTATATTTTAAATCATTAATTTTATAGTAAAGATACAAAACATAGCTAACCAATATCAATAAACAACACCCCTTCTAGGTACTACACTAAAAAACTTCACTGAAATCGAATTCAAT
>NZ_SZZU01000004.1 GCF_009829985.1 Pantoea sp. Aalb | reverse complement strand
ATTCGCCTGGCGGCAATAACGCGGTGGTACCACCTGATACCATGCCGAACTCAGAAGTGAAATGCCGTAGTGCCGATGGTAGTATGGGGATTCCCCATGCAAGAGTAGGGAACTGCCAGGCAACATACATATTAATTCAGTAATAAGAATGAATGAATGAATGAATAACAACTGCTTTATGAATAAATGAGTGCAGGTCGTGTAAGATAGTACATAACTATATAAGATATTTAATATAACTATATCACTAAAAAAATTTCATACTTTTGGTATTGAAGTTAACGCTCAAAAAATTATTATTGCTAATACCTTAGATGCAATAATTACATCTTGGGAAATCAGCCAACGAGCTAATTACCCGTTCATTGTATTAGGAGAAGGAAGTAATGTTCTATTTCTAGAAACTTTTAGTGGATGTGTTGTAATTAATGCAGTTAAAGGTATATTTTTTGATGAAGATAAGGATGCATGGTATATTCATGTAGGAGCAGGCGAAAATTGGCATGCATTAGTTGAATTAACTTTAAAAAAAGGAATACCTGGACTTGAAAACCTTGCACTTATTCCTGGATTAGTTGGTTCAGCAGCAATTCAAAATATTGGTGCATATGGAGTTAATTTTAAAGATTTTTGTTATTATATAGACGTAATTAATTTATTTACTCAACAAAAAATTCGTTTATCCTGTGATGAATGTCAATTTGGTTATCGTGATAGTATTTTTAAACATATACAAAAAAATAAATATGTTATCATTGCTGTATGTTTGCGTTTAACAAAACATTGGAAACCAGTTTTAAAATACAGTGAACTAATAAATCTAAATCCATCTACAGTATGTGCCAAGGATATTTTTAAGACTGTTTGTCACATACGTCAAAGTAAACTTCCAGATCCAAGTGTAATAGGAAACGTTGGTAGTTTCTTTAAAAATCCTTTCATTAAGGATAAACATATCATTACATTACTCAATCGATGGCCAAATGTACCATATTATCCCCAAGCGAATGGGGATATAAAAATAGCAGCCGGTTGGTTAATTGATCAATGTAACTTAAAAGGACATAGAGTTGGTGGTGCTGCAGTATATCACAAACAAGCATTAGTATTAATTAATGAACATCATGCAACACCTAATGACATTGTTTCATTAGCTCATCAAGTAAGAAATAAAGTTGGAGAAAAATTTAATATTTGGCTAGAGCCAGAAGTACATTTTATAAATGCTTATGGAGAATGTAATGCTGTTGAGGTTATTTCATGAAAAATTATAATGTACTATTAAAATTAATAACTTTTTTGGCTGACGGTAGATATTATTCAAATGAGCAATTAGAAAAATATTTAGGTATAAATTGTAGGACCATCAATAATTATATTCAATTTTTAAAAATTTGGGGTTTAAATATTTATCATATTAGTGGTAAAGGTTATATTTTATCTTCACCTTTTCAGTTGTTGAATAAAAAAGAAATTTTACCATATATCAATCTTAGTAAACAAAATATATCAATTATTCCAATAATTAATTCAACTAATCAATATTTATTAGATCGTATTGATACTCTTTCTTCTGGGGATGTTTGTATATCAGAATATCAAAAAGAAGGACGTGGTCGCCGTGGGAAAATTTGGTTTTCTCCTTTTGGAGTTAACCTATATTTATCAATGTATTGGTGCTTTAAACAAAAACCAGTAACAACAATTGGACTTAGTTTAATTATTGGGATTGTAATCACAGAAGTAATTCAGTCATTAGGAGTACCTAACATAAAAGTAAAATGGCCTAACGATATTTATTTATATGACCGTAAATTAGCCGGTATCTTAGTTGAGGTTAGCGGTAAAATTGATGATATAGTACAAGTTGTAATTGGTGTTGGCATTAACCTTGCAATGAACACTACAGGGGTAATAGAAATTCATCAAGATTGGATTAGTTTAAAAGAACTAGGAATGACAATAGATCGCAATAAATTATCAGTTAAAATAATTAATAATCTACAAAAATCTCTTTATTTCTTTGAAAAAAACGGTTTAACGCCTTTTATTTCACGTTGGAAAATTCTAGATAATTGTATGAATCGTTCTGTAAAATTAATAACTGAAACACATGAGATTTATGGAATTGCACGTGGAATTGATAAACAAGGAAGATTATTATTAGATCAAAATGGGAAAATAAGTACTTGGATAGATGGAGAAATTTCTCTAAGAGTTAAATAATTAATAGAAATTTTTTATTAAAATATACTATATATATTAATAAAAAATTTATTTTCTTAAACGAACTTTTTGTACACTATGATTACTTGATTTAGTCATAATTAAATTAGCTCTTTCGCGTGTAGGTAATATATTTTTTTTTAAATTAATCCAGTTAATTTCTCTCCACAGTCCACGTGCAATAGTAGTTGCTTTATTTTTAGTAAGCCGAGAAAAATGATAAAAATAAGAATTTGGATTACTAAATGTGTACTGACGTAATTTTAAAAAACGATTAATATACCATCTTTCTAATAACATTTCAGAAGCATCGACATATATAGAAAAATCAACAAAATCAGAAATAAATACATGATGTTGATCATGAGGATAATCTATTCCACTTTGTAAAACATTTAGTCCTTCAAGAATTAAAATATCTGGTTGCTGCACTATTTTAATACGATTTGGGATTACATCATATAAAAGATGTGAATATATAGGAGCTGCTACTTTATTAGCGCCTGATTTTAAATCAGAAATAAAATTAACTAAGCGAGGCATATTATACGATTCTGGGAAACCTTTTTTTTTCATTAATCCCCGTTCTTTTAATATTGCATTAGAATGTAAAAAACCATCAGTTGTAATTAATTCAACTTTACGATGTTCGGGCCAACGACTTAATAGAGCTTTTAGTACACGTGCAGTAGTACTTTTACCTACAGCAACACTACCAGCAATACTTATAATATAAGGTATTTTTTGTTTATTTATGCCAAGAAATTGATTGAGTACTGTTTGTCGACACAAATTAGAAATAATATAAAAATTAAGTAATCGAGAAAGTGGTAGATAAATTTTAGCTACTTCTTGTATAGAGAGATCTTCGTTTATACCACGTAGGCTCTTAATTTCATTTTCTGTTAAAGTCATCGGTATAGAATCACGTAAAATAGCCCATTGTTTACGACTGAATTCGAGATATGGTGTTGTTGAAAACTTTTTTTTTTGTTTCATGATTCTATTCCTTAAATATATAATTAGCTATTTAATAGATAATTAACGTTATATTTTACTTTTTAAATACATAAAATATAACAAATATTCTTAACGTAATGAAATTATATTAAAGATATTGACATCGTAGTTAATTCAAGTTGATCTGTTATTTTAAAAATATTTTGATAAGTAATTATGGATAGTGATATGAGATTGTGGTAAATTTAATAAATTTATATGTCAATCAAAATAAATAATTATTTTAATTATAATAAAAATATAATATAAAAAGTATTTTTATATTCAGAGAATTAGTACTATAATATGAAAAATATTTAATGTGTATTTACATATTAAATAAAAAGCATAATATGTAACTGATAAATTAATTTTCTATTGTAATTTTTATTTAATGTTCTTTAGATTAGAATGGATAGAATTCAATAAAAGCCGGCTTAGCTCAGTTGGTAGAGCAACTGACTTGTAATCAGTAGGTCACCAGTTCGATTCCGGTAGCCGGCATTATTTCAATGGAAAACAAATTATAGAGGTGGGATTCCCGAGTGGCCAAAGGGAGCAGACTGTAAATCTGCCGTCATAGACTTCGAAGGTTCGAATCCTTCTCCCACCATTATTTTAAATTATAGTTAAGTATGAAGCTAGATGTTGATTTGATAGTTAATAGATAATGCGGGCATTGTATAATGGTTATTACCTTAGCCTTCCAAGCTAATGATACGGGTTCGATTCCCGTTGTCCGCTTATTACAGTATTATATGGGCTGATATAGCTCAGTTGGTAGAGCACACCCTTGGTAAGGGTGAGGTCCCCAGTTCAATTCTGGGTATCAGCATAATTATTATTATTTGATTCTTTTAAGTAAAAATTAAATTAGTCCTGAAATTTTGCTTGCTTGATTCAAAAATATTTTTTTGTTATATTAATTTAGTTTTCTGATCAATTTTTATAAAAAAAAATCAGAAGTAATTTAAAATTTATAAATTAAGATGACATAGTATTACTTTATTAATAATAAAATTATTTAAAACCATTTAATCATTTATTTAAAAACATTTATTTTAATTAACCTAATATTTATTAATATTTTAAATTACTTAAGGATTGAATGACTAATACTATTAATATAATAATCTTCATTATAAATGGCATATTAGGTCAAATTTAATTAAAACTAAATATTTTCTTATTTTAAAAGTTATCAACTATAGTCGAACTCTGTTTTACTAATAACGTAAACTACTAGTAATATTTGAGATTTTTATTATGACTAATTAATAAAATTACTATTGAATTAATCTATTAAGTTTTTATAAATATAAGTTTAAGATTTACAATCTATCAAATATATCTATCAAATATAATAGATATATTTGATAGCATAGCATTTTTTAATTAAATTATTGTTACTTAATTATTATAAAAATATTTAACATGATTTATATAAAAAGGGCATCAAAATCATATGCCCTTTTTATATGGTATTATTAGAACATAGTGCATTTATTTATTGTTTTATACTTTTTATTTTTAATAAGCTTAAATCTAAATAAAGCTATTGGTTTGGATAGCATCTGCATAGCAAAATGATTTTTAAAATATTCTAGTAGGTTTTTTATGAATGCACATTACGAACCTCAAGGAAGACGAAGAGTTCTAGAGGTGATTAGTTGGTTAATCGTTATTGCATTGCTCTTGATGGCAATTATTGGTAATTATATATATCGTGATTTATCACTACTTTTACGTAGTTTAATCGTGATTATGTTAATTGTAATAGCAATTAGTATTGCTTTACTAACAACAAAAGGTAAATCAACTTTAAATTTTGTACGTGAAGCTAAAATTGAGATGCGTAAAATAATTTGGCCTTCTCGTCAAGAAACACTGCATACTACATTAATAGTTGCTGCAGTAACTGCCATCATGTCACTAATTTTATGGGGGATGGATAGTATTTTAATCCGTCTAGTATCATTTATTACTGGCTTGAGGTTCTTAGATGTCTGAAGTTCCTAAAAAGCGTTGGTACGTTGTTCAAGCTTTTTCTGGGTTTGAAGCTCGTGTAGCGAAATCTCTTCAAGAACACATAAAATTGCATAATATGGATGAACTTTTTGGTGAAGTTATGGTACCAACTGAAGAAGTTGTTGAAGTACGTGCTGGTCAACGTCGTAAAAGCGAACGTAAATTTTTTCCTGGTTATGTATTAGTACAAATGGCGATGAATGATGCTAGTTGGCATTTAGTACGTAGTGTACCTCGCGTAACTGGTTTTATTGGTGGGACCTCTGATCGTCCAGCGCCTATTAGTGACAAAGAAGTTGATGCAATCATAAATCGCTTACAACAAATCGGTGATAAACCTCGTCCTAAAACCATTTTTGAACCAGGTGAAATGATACGTGTTAATGATGGTCCTTTCGCTGATTTTAACGGTGTAGTTGAGGAAGTTGATTATGAAAAAAGTCGTCTTAAAGTTTCAGTATCTATTTTTGGTCGGGCAACTCCAGTTGAATTAGATTTTTCTCAAGTAGAAAAAAATTAATTTTTTTCTACTATTTATCAACTATTACAGAAGTTAATAAACGTATGTATATTTCATTAACGCCATTTATTTTTCTAATAACTAGTAACAAATAACATATGGTCATTTTTAATATAGTGGCGATTTTAAAAGCTTTATAAACTTAATTAGAGGAACACATGGCTAAAAAAGTACAAGCCTACGTTAAGTTGCAGGTTGCAGCGGGTATGGCTAATCCAAGTCCACCAGTTGGTCCAGCACTGGGTCAACAAGGTGTCAATATTATGGAATTTTGTAAAGCATTTAATATAAAAACTGAATCTATAGAAAAAGGTCTTCCAATTCCTGTAGTTGTCACTATATATAGCGACCGTTCTTTTACTTTTATTACTAAAACTCCTCCAGCTACTATACTCCTAAAAAAAGCCATAGGCATTAAAATTGGTTCTGGAAAACCAAATCAAGATAAAGTCGGTCAAATTACTCGCGCTGCTATTCGTGAAATAGCAGAGATAAAATCTTTAGATATGACAGGTGCCAATATAGAAGCAATGATGCGTTCCATAGAAGGGACTGCTCGTTCCATGGGAATTATAGTGGAGGAAGAATAAAAATGTCTAGAATAACTAAACGTATGCAGCTTATTCGTGATAAAATTGATGTAACTAAACAATATGATATAAAAGAAGCAATTTTTTTACTTAAAAAAATTGCTACTGCTAAATTTATAGAAAGTGTAGATATTGCTATTAATTTAAATATTAATGCTTCTAAATCTGACCAAAATATACGTGGTTCAATGGTACTTCCACATGGAACTGGACGACAAATACGCGTAGCAGTTTTTACTCAAGGTATAAATGCTGAAATTGCTAAATTAGCTGGTGCTGAATTAGTAGGTATGGAAGATCTTGTTAATAAAATTAAAAAAGGTGAAATGAATTTTGATATAGTTATAGCTTCGCCAGATGCAATGCGTATTGTTGGTCAGTTAGGTCAACTTTTAGGTCCTCGGGGTTTAATGCCAAATCCAAAATTAGGTACTGTAACAACAAATATTGATGAAGCTATTAAAAATGCTAAATCTGGACAGATTATTTATCGTAATGATAAAAATGGTATTATACATACTACCATTGGAAAAATAAATTTTAGCGATGAGAAATTAAAAGAAAATTTAGAATCATTATTAATAAGATTAAAAAAAACCAAACCATCTCAAGTTAAAGGGCTTTATATTAAAAAGGTTAGTGTTTCAACTACTATGAGTACTGGTATTACTATTGATCAAACAAGTATAAATTCATCATTAAATTAATTTGTTGCTTGTAATCAACATAAAATTCTTCTAAAGTATTCTATCCTTTATTTGTTTTGATTGAACATTTATAAAATCTAAATTTATAGTCGCCGAATAGTAAAGCTGAATCATTTAATTATTTAGCTACTCCTCTTAAGAAGAGCTAAATCTAATTCTAACCTTTATTCTATCACTTTAGGAGTAAATTTTTACTGTTTAAATTGTGTTAGACATTCTGCAAAAAAGTAATAAAAAACATTATTAAATTTTTAATCACAATGTAACAGTTTATTATTTTAGGGCGATTAAATAAAATAATTCCTGGGAATTTTTCCCGGTAAAATCCAGGAGCAAAGCTAATGGCATTGAATCTTAAAAATAAACAAGCAATTATTCAAGAAGTTAGCGAAATAGCTAAGAATGCTCTTTCAGCGGTTATTGCAGATTTTCGTGGTGTAACTGTTGATCAAATGACTGAACTACGTAAAGAAGGTCGTAAATCTGGTATCTATATGCGAGTTGTTCGTAATACCTTGTTATGTCGTATTGTAACAAGTACTCCTTTTGAATGTTTAAATAATGCGTTTACTGGTCCAAGTTTAATCGCATATTCCATGGAACATCCAGGTGCAGCTGCTCGTTTGTTTAAAAATTTTGCTAAAATAAACACTAATTTTGAAATTAAAGCTGCAGCCTTTGAAGGTAAGTTAATTCCAGCTATACAAATTGATCGTTTAGCTATGCTTCCAACTTATGAAGAAGCAGTATTGAATCTAATTTTTACAATAAAGGAAGCTACGGTAGGCAAAATGATTCGTACTCTAGTGGCTTTTTGCGATACAAAAAAGAAATAGCTTTTATATCTTAAAAGCTAGTTTTTTTTACTCGTACTTGTTCTAATGTATAAACTTTTACTTAAATTGATTGTTAGGAACAATTGCAATGTCTATCACTAAAGATCAAATTTTAGAAGCCGTTGCCTCTATGTCTGTAATAGAAGTAGTTGAGCTGGTTTCAGCGATGGAAAAAAAATTTAATGTTTCTGCTACAACTGCTATAGCAACATCTGCTAGTCCAGCTGAAATGATTGAAGAAAAAACTGAATTTGATGTTATTTTAAAAGTAGTTGGTACAAATAAAGTTGCAGTTATCAAAGCTGTACGTAGTGCAACTTCGCTTGGTTTAAAGGAAGCAAAAGACTTAGTTGAAGCTGCTCCAGTTACTATTAAAGAAAGTATTAGTAAAGAAGAAGCTGCTACTTTAGAATCTATTCTAAAACAAGCTGGTGCTGAAGTTGAAGTTAAATAACTTAATGAATTATATTTTTTGTATTCTAAGTGATTTCAGGCTGGTGGCTGTTTGTAGTCACCAGCCTTTTTATGCTAAAAGATAAGATAGACATCTTTAATATTTTTATTTATTATTTTATTTCTCAAGCTTTTAATACAACTTTTTCTTTCTACAAAGATTCTGAACTTCAATCATAGCGATTAGAATTATGATTTTAAAAAGTGAAATATAAATATATTAATATAAAATACTGCTTATTATTACATAAAGAATAGTAGTGTTGTTGCATGAACTGTCCGTATTTATTTAGGATAAGTAGCGTGGCTCCACTTGTCAGCTAGCTGAGGAACCCTATGGTTTACTCCTATACCGAAAAAAAACGTATTCGCAAAGATTTTGGTAAACGTCCACAAGTTCTGGATGTACCTTACCTTCTTTCTATTCAGCTTGATTCTTTTCAGAAATTTATCGAGCAAGATCCAGAAGCTCAATATGGATTGGAAGCAGCCTTCCGTTCTGTCTTTCCAATAACAAGTTACAGCGGCAACTCTGAATTGCAGTATGTAAGCTATCGTCTAGGTGAGGCTGTTTTTGATGTAACTGAATGTCAGATCCGAGGAGTGACGTATTCCGCGCCATTACGTGTTAAATTACGTTTAGTAATTTATGAACGTGAAGCATTAGAAAATACTGTAAAAGATATAAAAGAACAAGAAGTTTATATGGGTGAAATTCCACTCATGACTGACAATGGTACTTTTATTATAAATGGAATAGAGCGTGTTATTGTTTCACAGCTCCATCGTAGTCCTGGTGTATTTTTTGACAGTGATAAAGGTAAAACACATTCTTCGGGTAAAGTACTATATAATGCTTGTATTATTCCTTATCGCGGTTCATGGCTTGACTTTGAGTTTGATCCGAAAGATAGTTTATTTGTTCGTATTGATCGCCGACGTAAATTACCTGCTAGTATTATATTACGTGCATTAAATTACACTACTGAACAGATTTTAGATTTATTTTTTGAAAAAGTAATATTTGAAATTAATAATAATAAATTACAGATGGAATTGATACCTGAACGCCTACGTGGTGAAACTGCCTGTTTTAATATTGAGGTTAATGGTATCATTTATGTTGAAAAAGGTCGTCGTATTACTGCTCGTCATATCCGTCAACTAGAAAAAGATAATATTCAAAAAATTGAGGTATCAGTCGAATATATCATTGGTAAAGTTATTACTAAAGATTATGTTAATAAAATGACTGGTGAACTAATTGTTTCAGCAAATACAGAACTTTCATTAGAAATATTAGCTAAATTAAGTGAATCCGGTTATAGACGGATTGAAACTCTTTTTACTAACGATTTAGATCATGGTCCTTATATTTCTGAAACTTTACGTATTGATCCAACCAATGATCGTTTAAGTGCTTTAGTTGAAATTTATCGTATGATGCGTCCAGGTGAGCCGCCAACACGTGAAGCAGCAGAAAATTTATTTGATAATTTATTTTTTTCTGAAGATCGTTATGATTTATCTGCAGTAGGAAGAATGAAATTTAATCGTTCTCTTTTACGTAAAGAAAATGAAGGTTCTGGTATCCTTAGTAATGAGGATATTATTGATGTCATGAAAAAACTTATTGATATTCGTAACGGTAAAGGAGAGATAGACGATATTGATCATCTTGGAAATCGTCGTATTCGTTCTGTAGGAGAAATGGCGGAAAATCAGTTTCGTGTTGGATTAGTACGTGTAGAACGGGCAGTAAAAGAACGTCTTTCTTTAGGTGATCTTGATACACTCATGCCACAAGATATCATAAATGCTAAACCTATTTCGGCTGCAGTAAAAGAATTTTTTGGTTCTAGTCAATTATCACAATTTATGGATCAAAACAATCCTCTTTCTGAGATTACACATAAACGTCGTATTTCAGCCCTTGGTCCAGGTGGTTTAACACGTGAAAGAGCAGGTTTTGAAGTACGAGATGTACATCCGACACACTATGGTCGAGTATGCCCTATTGAAACGCCAGAAGGTCCTAATATAGGACTAATTAATTCATTATCTGTATATGCACAAACTAATGAATACGGTTTCTTAGAAACTCCTTATCGTCGTGTTATTAATGGTATCGTTTCTGATGAAATTCATTATTTATCTGCGATCGAAGAAGGCAATTATGTTATTGCACAAGCAAATGCAAAACTAGACGAAAAAGGAACATTAATAGATGACTTTATTACTTGTCGAAACAAAGGAGAATCAAGTTTATTTAGTCGTTATCAAATTGATTATATGGATGTTTCTACTCAACAAATAGTTTCTGTTGGTGCATCTCTTATTCCATTTTTAGAACATGACGACGCTAATCGAGCATTAATGGGAGCAAACATGCAACGACAAGCAGTACCAACCTTACGTGCTGATAAACCATTAGTTGGTACTGGTATGGAACGCGCTGTTGCAGTTGATTCTGGTGTAACTGCTGTTGCTAAAAGGGGTGGTATTGTTCAGTATGTTGATGCTTCACGTATCGTGGTAAAAGTTAATGAAAATGAAATGTGCATTGGCGGAGAGGCTGGTATAGATATTTATAATCTAACTAAATATACCCGTTCTAATCAAAATACCTGTATTAATCAAATACCTAATGTTTTCCTTGGTGAACCAGTAGAGCGCGGTGATGTTTTAGCAGATGGTCCATCTACTGATCTTGGTGAATTAGCACTAGGTCAAAATATGCGTGTAGCATTTATGCCATGGAATGGTTATAATTTTGAAGATTCAATTCTGATTTCTGAACGTGTGGTACAAGAAGATCGTTTTACCACAATTCATATCCAAGAGTTATCTTGTATATCACGTGATACTAAACTTGGATCTGAAGAAATTACTGCTGATATTCCTAATGTAGGTGAAGCTGCTCTTTCTAAGCTAGATGAATCTGGTATTGTTTATATTGGTGCAGAAGTAACTGGTGGAGATATTTTAGTCGGTAAAGTAACACCAAAAGGAGAAACTCAACTCACTCCAGAAGAAAAACTTTTACGTGCAATTTTTGGTGAAAAAGCATCTGATGTAAAAGATTCATCATTGCGTGTACCTAATGGTGTATCTGGTACAGTGATTGATGTACAGGTTTTTACGCGCGATGGTGTAGAAAAAGATAAGAGAGCATTAGAAATTGAAGAATTACAATTAAAAAAAGCAAAGAAAGATTTATCGGAAGAATTGCAAATCCTTGAATCAGGATTATTTAGTCGTGTCTATACAGTATTGATTGCTAGTGAAATTAATATTAAAGATTTTAAAAATAAACCACGTGAACAATGGTTAGAAATACATCTATCTGATGAAAAAAAATATAATGAGTTAAAACAATTATCTAAACAGTATAATGAATTAAAAATCGAATTTGAAAAAAAAATTGAAGCTAAGCGTATAAAAATAACTCAAGGTGATGATTTAGCTCCTGGTATTTTAAAAATTGTTAAAGTTTATTTAGCTGTTAAGCGGCAAATTCAACCTGGTGACAAAATGGCAGGACGTCATGGTAATAAAGGTGTTATTTCCAAAATTAATCCAATAGAAGACATGCCTTATGATGAAAATGGTATGTCGGTTGACATCGTACTTAATCCATTAGGTGTACCATCACGTATGAATATAGGTCAAATTTTAGAGACTCATTTAGGTATGGCTGCTAAAGGTATTGGTAATAAAATTAATGAAATGCTAAAAAAACATGAAAAGATTAGCCATCTACGCGACTTTATGCAACGCGCTTATGATTTGGGTACTGATATACGTCAAAAAGTAGATCTTAGCGGTTTTTCTGATAGTGAAATATTACGTTTGGCAGAAAATCTAAAACAAGGTATGCCAATTGCTACTCCTGTATTTGATGGAGCAAAAGAAAGTGAAATTAAAGAGTTGTTACAGCTTGGTGAATTACCTACATCTGGACAAATTACTTTATTTGACGGTCGTACTGGCGAAAAGTTTGAGCGTCAAGTGACGGTTGGATATATGTATATGTTAAAACTTAATCACTTAGTTGATGATAAAATGCATGCACGTTCCACTGGTTCTTATAGTTTAGTTACTCAACAACCACTAGGTGGTAAAGCACAATTCGGTGGTCAACGTTTCGGTGAAATGGAGGTATGGGCATTAGAAGCATATGGTGCCGCATATACTCTTCAAGAAATGCTTACTGTTAAGTCTGATGATGTAAATGGTCGTACGAAGATGTACAAAAATATTGTTGACGGTAATCATCAAATGGAACCAGGCATGCCAGAATCATTTAACGTTTTATTAAAAGAGATTCGCTCTCTAGGTGTTAATATTGAACTGGAAGACGAGTAAGCACTTGTAACTGGTTATGAGGGACACTATCCTTAGGATGTGCGTTCCTGGAAGGTTTTATTCCGACGGGAGCTAATTCGTGAAAGATTTACTTAATTTTTTAAAATCACAAAATAAAATTGAAGAATTTAATTTAATAAAAATTGCTTTAGCTTCACCAGATATGATTCGTTCATGGTCTTTCGGTGAAGTTAAAAAACCTGAAACTATTAATTATCGTACTTTTAAACCTGAACGTGACGGTCTTTTCTGTGCACGTATTTTTGGACCTGTAAAAGATTATGAATGTTTATGTGGTAAGTATAAACGTCTTAAACACCGTGGCGTAATTTGTGAAAAATGTGGTGTTGAAGTTACTCAAACTAAAGTACGTCGTGAGCGTATGGGTCATATTGAATTAGCTTCACCAACTGCACATATTTGGTTTCTTAAATCATTACCATCTCGTATTGGTTTATTATTAGATATGACTTTACGTGATATTGAACGTGTTTTATATTTTGAATCTTATGTAGTTATTGAATGTGGCATGACTAATTTGGAAAAACGTCAAATTCTTACAGAAGAGCAGTATCTTGATGCACTAGAAGAATTTGGTGATGAATTTGATGCAAAAATGGGTGCTGAAGCTATTCAATCATTACTAAGAAATATGGATATACAACAAGAGTGTGAATATTTACGTGAAGAACTTAACGAAACAAATTCTGAAACTAAACGAAAAAAATTAACTAAACGTATAAAACTATTAGAATCATTTGTTCAATCTCATAATAAGCCAGAGTGGATGATATTAAATGTTCTACCAGTATTACCACCTGACTTACGTCCTTTAGTTCCATTAGATGGTGGTCGTTTCGCTACGTCAGATTTAAATGATTTATATCGTCGTGTTATTAATCGTAATAATCGGTTAAAACGTTTATTAGATTTAGCTGCTCCTGATATTATCGTTCGTAATGAAAAACGTATGTTACAAGAAGCAGTAGATGCACTTTTAGATAATGGTCGTCGTGGTCGTGCTATTACTGGATCTAATAAACGTCCGCTTAAATCACTAGCAGATATGATTAAAGGTAAACAAGGTCGTTTTAGACAGAATTTATTAGGTAAACGTGTAGATTATTCTGGTCGTTCTGTTATTACTGTTGGTCCATATCTACGGTTACATCAGTGTGGTTTGCCAAAAAAAATGGCATTAGAACTATTTAAACCATTTATCTACGGTAAATTAGAGCTTCGCGGTTTAGCTACTACTATCAAAGCTGCAAAAAAAATGGTTGAACGGGAAGAATCAGTAGTATGGGATGTTTTAGATGAAGTTATAAGAGAACATCCCGTTTTATTGAATAGAGCACCAACTTTGCATAGGTTAGGAATTCAAGCGTTTGAACCAGTTCTGATTGAAGGTAAAGCAATTCAATTACATCCGTTGGTTTGTGCAGCCTATAATGCGGATTTTGATGGTGATCAAATGGCTGTTCATGTGCCACTAACTCTTGAAGCACAGCTTGAAGCACGTGCACTTATGATGTCTACTAATAATATCTTATCTCCAGCTAATGGTGAGCCAATTATAGTACCTTCTCAAGATGTTGTTTTAGGTCTATACTATATGACGCGTGACAAAGTAAATGCTCAAGGAGAAGGTATGGTATTAACTGGCTCAAAAGAAGCTGAACGTGTATACCGTAGTGGTCATGCAGAATTACATGCTCGTGTTAAAGTACGTATTACTGAATATACTAAAAATGAAAAAAATAATAAAGAAGAATTTATTAAAAAAACTAGCCTAATAGATACTACTATCGGTCGTGCAATTTTATGGATGATTGTACCTAAAGGTTTACCATATTCTATTATTAATCAATCATTAGGTAAGAAAACTATTTCTAAAATGCTAAATACTTGTTATCGTATATTAGGATTAAAGCCTACTGTTATTTTTGCTGATCAAACTATGTATACAGGTTTTGCTTATGCAGCTCGTTCCGGTGCTTCTGTAGGAATAGACGATATGGTTATTCCAGAAAAAAAAGCTGAGATTATTGCAGAAGCTGAAATAGAAGTTGCTGAAATTCAAGAACAATTTCAATCTGGTTTAGTAACTGCAGGTGAACGTTATAATAAAGTTATTGATATATGGGCTGCAGCAAATGAACGTGTTTCTAAAGCAATGATGGATAATTTACAAACTGAATCTGTAGTTAATCGTCATGGTCAAGAAGTACAGCAAGTATCATTCAATAGTATTCATATGATGGCTGATTCTGGTGCACGTGGTTCTGCGGCTCAGATTCGTCAGTTAGCTGGTATGCGTGGCTTAATGGCCAAGCCAGATGGATCAATTATTGAAACTCCTATTACAGCTAATTTTCGTGAAGGTCTAAATGTCCTTCAATATTTCATTTCAACCCATGGGGCACGTAAAGGTTTAGCAGATACTGCTCTTAAGACAGCAAATTCAGGATATCTGACACGTCGTTTAGTTGATGTAGCACAGGACTTAGTTGTTACTGAAGATGATTGTGGTACTTTTGAAGGTATCATAATGACTCCAGTTATTGAAGGAGGTGATGTTAAAGAACCTTTACGTGAACGTGTTTTAGGTCGTGTAACAGCAGAGAATATATTTAAACCAGGTACACTAGAAATTTTAATACCGAGAAATATCTTAATTGATGAACATTGGTGTGACGTAATTGAATCATATTCTGTTGATAATATTAAAGTACGCTCGGTAGTTAATTGTGAAACTGATTTTGGAGTTTGTGCTCACTGCTATGGTCGTGATTTAGCTCGTGGACATCTGATTAATAAAGGAGAGGCTATAGGTGTTATAGCAGCACAATCTATTGGTGAACCTGGTACACAACTGACAATGAGGACATTCCATATTGGTGGAGCTGCATCACGTGCTGCTACTGAATCTAGTATTCAGGTAAAAAACAGAGGAATTATCAAGCTTACTAATGCAAAATCAGTCACAAATTCTTCAGGTAAATTAATTATTATTTCACGTAATGTAGAACTAAAAATGATAGACGAATTCGGTCGAACTAAAGAAAGCTATAAAGTTCCTTATGGTACCGTTATGGCTAAAAATGATGGTGAGAAAGTTTTAGCTGGTGAAACCGTAGCAAACTGGGATCCTCATACTATGCCAGTAATTACTGAAGTTAGTGGTTTTATTCGTTTCGTTGATATTATAGATGGTCAAACTATTATTCGTCAAACTGATGATTTAACTGGATTATCATCTCTAGTTATTTTAGATTCCTCAGAACGTACTTCTGGTGGTAAAGATTTAAGACCTGCATTGAAAATTGTAGATGCTCACTATAATGATGTTCTGATTCCAGGAACTGATATGCCTGCCCAATACTTTTTACCAGGAAAAGCAATTGTACAGTTAGAAGATGGAGTAAAAATTAGCTCTGGAGATACTTTAGCACGTGTACCACAAGAATCTGGTGGTACCAAAGATATTACAGGTGGTTTACCAAGAGTCGCTGATTTATTCGAAGCAAGACGTCCAAAAGAACCAGCTATTTTAGCCGAAATTAGTGGAATTATATCTTTTGGAAAAGAAACGAAAGGTAAGCGTCGTTTGATAATTACTCCAGTTGATGGTAATGAAGTATATGAAGAAATGATTCCTAAATGGCGTCAATTAAACGTATTTGAAGGAGAACGTGTAGAACGTGGTGATGTTATTTCTGATGGTCCTGAGTCTCCACATGATATTCTCCGTTTACGTGGTATTCATGCAGTAACTCGATATATTACTAATGAAGTACAAGAAGTATATCGCTTACAAGGAGTTAAAATCAATGATAAGCATATCGAAGTAATAGTTCGCCAGATGTTACGTAAAGTAACTATAGTAAAATCAGGTAATTCTCTTTTTTTAGAAGGAGAACAAGTAGAAATTTCTCGAATAAATATATCTAATCGTGATTTAAAAGCTAATGGTAAAGTAGAGGCAACTTATATACGTGAGCTATTGGGTATTACAAAAGCTTCTTTAGCAACTGAATCATTTATTTCCGCAGCATCATTTCAAGAGACTACACGTGTATTAACTGAGGCTGCAGTAGCAGGCAAACGAGATGAACTTCGCGGACTTAAAGAAAACGTAATTGTAGGTCGTTTGATTCCGTCTGGTACTGGTTATGCTTATCATCAAGATCGTATGCACCGTCGTCATTTAAATGAAACAAATACTTATGCCTATTCACATCTCACTGCAGATGAAGCCTCTGCAAACTTAGCTGAGTTGTTAAACTCTAGTTTAAAACGTAGTAATTATGACGAGTAGTGTAAACTAAAGCAAAATATATTGTATATAATATACAAATGAGAATTAGTAAAATATTTCCTATAAAATTTTTTGATAAAAAAATAATAAATTTTATTTTAAATTTTTTTATTTAATATAATTACATGCTTGGTAGATAATGATAAATAAGATAAAAAATGGTTAATGATAAATAATTGATGTTAATAATTAATAGTTCAAATACGTAATATATCAAGCATATTTTAAAAATTTAGTAGAAGTTTATTTAATTCTTACTTGATTGAATCATACTTGATTGAATCATATTCAAGTTTTAAATCTATTTATTATTAAACTTATATTAATAATCTTTTTTTTCTATCATTTTTAATAACGTAAGTGTTGTATTACGCCAATCTGTTGATTGGATAATAGCACTTACTAAAGCAATACCACCTACTCCAGTTGCTAATATTTCTGGCACGCAAGATAATGAAATACCGCCAATAGCAACAGTCGGTATATTATAATTTTTTAAAAGTACCAAATGATGTTTTAATCCAATTATACCTTGTGGTTTTAAGGGCATATTTTTAGTTATTGTAGGAAAAATATGCCCTATTGAAATATAGGAAGGTCTTAGTGCTATTGCACGATTTAATTCAATTTTATTATGTGTTGATATACCTAAACGTAAGCCTGCTTGTTGAATTTCAATTAGATTAGCAAGATCTAAATCTTGTTGTCCAAGATGTATACCATAAGCATTATATTGTATGGCTAAATGCCAATAATCATTAATGAACAAACGAGCACAATATTGTTTACCTAAAACGATAGCATCGTGCACTATATTTTCAATTTCATTATCTTGACGATTTTTGATACGTAATTGTATAGTGCATACTCCTAGATCAAGTAAACGTATCATCCATTCTAAACTATCGACAATTGGATATAAGCCTAATTTATCTATTGTCCTTGGAAAATCATCCATCATATTTACTCCTTAAATTTAATTTGTTCTTCAATCCGATTATAAATATTGTTAGTATACAAATTACTATTATTGTATTTAAATAATATTTTTAATGTTTACTATTTATCTGATTTATCTATTTTTTTAATAGTCTTAGTTTTCTTTTCTTGACGATAAAAAAATTTACGTACTTCCCGTGTAATTTTCATCGAGCAAAACTTAGGACCACACATTGAACAAAATGTAGCTACTTTATTTGATTTTTGTGGTAATGTTTCATCATGATAAGTACGTGCAGTATTTGGATCAAGTGCTAAGTTAAATTGATCTTCCCAACGGAACTCAAATCGTGCTTTTGATATTGCGTTATCTCTAATTTGTGCACCTGGATGACCTTTAGCTAAATCAGCTGCATGAGCAGCAATTTTATACGTTATAAGTCCTTGTTTAACATCTTCTTTATTTGGTAAGCCAAGATGTTCTTTAGGAGTAACGTAGCATAACATAGCACATCCAAACCATCCAATCATTGCTGCACCAATACCAGAAGTAAAATGATCATAACCAGGAGCAATATCAGTAGTTAAAGGGCCAAGAGTATAAAATGGTGCTTCATGACAATATTTTATTTGTTCAATCATGTTACGATGAATCATATGCATTGGTACATGTCCTGGTCCTTCAATCATTACTTGTACATCATATTTCCAAGCTATTTTTGTTAATTTACCCAGCGTATGAAGTTCAGCAAACTGAGCTGTATCATTAGCATCTTGAATTGAACCAGGACGTAAACCATCACCGAGAGATAACGATACATCATAAGAGCTACAAATCTTACAGATTTCAAGAAAATTTTTATATATAAAATTTTCTTTACGATGGTACATACACCATTGAGCCATAATAGAACCACCACGTGATACAATCCCTGTGAGTCGTTTAGTAGTCATTGGGATATAATCTAATAATATTCCTGCATGAATAGTAAAGTAATCTACTCCTTGCTCTGCTTGTTCTAATAATGTATCGCGAAAAATATCCCAGTTAAGATTTTTTATAACACCATTTACCTTTTCTAGTGCTTGATAGATTGGTACTGTACCGATAGGAACAGGACTATTACGTAAAATCCATTCACGAGTTTCATGAATATAACGACCAGTAGAAAGATCCATAACAGTGTCAGCACCCCAACGTGTTGACCATATAAGTTTTTCGACTTCCTCTTCAATAGAAGAACTAATAGCTGAATTGCCAATGTTGGCATTTATTTTTATTAAAAAATTACGTCCTATAATCATAGGTTCTGATTCAGGATGATTGATATTAGATGGAATAATAGCTCGTCCGTTTGCTATTTCTTGACGTACAAATTCTGCTGTAATATTTTTTGGTAACTCTTGTTTACCGAAATTATAACCAGAGTGTTGTTGTAGCAATACCTCACTATGGATCCGTTCTCGTCCCATATTTTCACGGAGAGCAACAAATTCCATTTCTGGTGTAATAATACCTTTACGTGCATAATGAAGTTGAGTGACGCGATGTCCTGTTTTAGCACATCGTATTTGTGGAATATTTTCAAATAGTAAGTGTTCTATATTGTTATCTAATGTTTTCTTTTGATTATTATTAAAATTAAAAGCATGAACAATTTCACTGTCGCAGCGCTCAATAATCCAGTCAGTTCGTAGTTTCATTAAACCATGACGTATATTAATTATTGCTTCTTGATCTCCATATGCTCCTGCAGTGTCGTATACTATTATCGATTCATTTTTTTCATATTGTTGTTTTTTTTTTGTATCTCTTATACAAGTAGGGTTGAGCTGAATTTCACGCATAGGAACACGAATATCAGCACGACTACCAATGATCCATATACGTTTTGAATTAGGATAATAAGATCCGTGCAATGAATCAATAAATTCTTTGGCTCTAAAATATTTTTCGCGTGGAGAAACTTTTTCAGTAAACATAGAAAATTTCCTAAGTATTAAAAAATAATTATCTAGAAGCAAATATTAGAAAGATTCATCTTTAAAAAGATGAATCTTTCTAATATTTGCTTTGAACATTAAATTAAAAGTTTAATAATATAAAAAAAGTCTATTAAATATATAAAAAATTACGTTATAAATAAATTATTATAATCTTATTTATTATGGAGAAATAGTTTTACTTTTATAATTCACTTTATGATGACAAGAAAAATATTTATTTAGAACAAGTTTAATTAACTGATCTTCTAAAGTAAATCGCGATTCTAATAATTCTCCAGTTTTAGATAATGATCTCTGAAATGATGTATAATTATTTTCATTAATTGGTTTCTGTAAATAATTATCGTATAATTGCATTAAATCTTTAGTATTATTTTCTATTAAACAATAAATATTATTAATAGAAGTAATTCGTGGTACATAATTCTGCATTTCACTAAATATTTTTTCATAAACACAAAAATGACTAATAAAAAGATAATCGATTAAACTATAACAAAAAATATCTAATGCTGTTTCATCTAATATTGTAAGAAGGTTTTTATTAGGTTTTATACCTATTAATCTATAATACTTTACAAGTAGTTGTCGACGAGTAAGTAATAATATACTCACTACTTTTTTATTAACGCCACATACACGATTTAGTAAGTTGCTTAACAGCTTAAGCATATGAGGCTCCAGATGTAAACCACTAGAGTTTTACAGAGTAATTAAATACTTAAAATAATAATAAGTAATATTACATTTAAGTATAGTTACTAATTAATATAATATCAGCCGTAATTAAAAAAATAACTACATCATTAATTCATAGGAAGATAAAATAAAAAGCAAATTTAATTTACTGCTAGATACTTTATATAAAAATTTTCTATACTTAAAGTTTAAGTTAAAACTTATATATTTAATAGTATAGTTTAATTGTTAGGAAAAAATAAGTATTTATCTTTATTGAAATTAATTGAGATAGCCTTATATGATTCAATTGAAAAATGATCGTTATTTACGTGCTTTATTAAAAAAACCAGTAGATATTACCCCAGTATGGATGATGCGTCAGGCTGGTCGTTATTTACCAGAGTATAAAGCCATTCGTAATGCAGCAGGTGGATTTATGTCGTTATGTAAAAATGCTGAGTTAGCCTGTGAAGTGACATTACAACCCCTACGTCGTTATGAATTAGATGCAGCTATTATTTTTAGTGATATATTAACTATTCCAGATGCTATGGGCTTAGGATTATACTTTACGACTGATGAAGGACCAAAATTTTCCAATCCTATTAACTGTCGTGCTGATGTAAAAAAGTTATTCATACCAGATCCTGAACATGAACTTAATTATGTAATGAATGTAGTTCGTACTGTACGTTATAATCTTAAAGGAAAAGTACCTTTAATTGGATTTTCTGGTAGCCCATGGACATTAGCAACTTATATGGTGGAAGGCGGTAGTAGTAAATCATTTAAAAAAATCAAAAAAATGATGTACAATGAACCACAGATTCTACATTTATTATTAGATAAGTTAGCCGAAAGTGTGATTTTATATTTAAATGCTCAAATAAAAGCTGGTGCTCAATCAATTATGATATTTGATACTTGGGGTGGTATATTAACTTCAGATGATTATCTTGAATTTTCACTATATTATATGCATAAAATCGTTGATAATCTTTTATATGAGAATGAAGGAATTCGCGTACCAGTTACACTATTTACTAAAGGAGGTAGTCAGTGGCTAGAAAAAATGGCAAATACTGGCTGTGATGCACTTAGCTTAGATTGGACTATAGATATTAAAGATGCACGATTGCGGGTTGGAAATAAAGTAGCTTTACAAGGTAATATGGATCCCTCTATGTTATACGCAAATTCAGATCGTATTGAACAAGAAGTTGCTAATATTTTAAAAAAATTTGGATCAAATAATGGCCATATATTTAATCTTGGCCATGGTATTCATAATGATATTTCACCTGAAAATATTAATGATTTTATTGAAGCTGTACATCGTCTTTCACGAGTTTATCATTTAAAATAAATAAGAAACAATATATATATATTACTTATTTTTCAATAAGAGTTATATATATTATTTTAATATCAAATTATAAATAATACTATATTAATTATCACATTTATATGTATTTTTAATTTATTTTTCCTCATATTATTATTCTATAAATAAGCTATGCTTGAATATAGTAGTTAATTAACTTAAAGATTTTGTATAAAATTATTATAGTTATTTATTATAAGTATAGATAAATAAAAATTTATTAATTTCGTTTAATAACTTATATAAATTTTATTTTATGAGTTAGTAATTATAAAATATTAAATCATTATACAGCATACAGCATACAGCATACAACATAAAAAATATTTGGTATATATAGTATTTAATAATTTTTTTTTAAAGATATTATTGAGTAATAACACACTAATAAAATATATCAAAATAGTATCCATTAATTAAATTAAATTAAATTATTGAAATATTATGATTTATCATATAAAAACAATGTTAAAATATATTAATGTATAGATATCGTATTTATTTGATTTTAAATTATAGATATAGTTATTATTAGTCAGATATTAAATGTAAATTATGATTGTTACTAATATTTATCTACTTTAATATCAAGAGTAACCATCGATTTGTTGTTAAAATTTTTTTTTATAAAATGAATAATCAATAATAAGTAAATATGTATTAATTAATATAAAATTTTATAATATTCTATATTATACAAAGAGTAATTATTACATCTTAAATAAAATATTATAGTTTCTGATAAAATGAATATTGAAATCTATACTCATTCTAAAATATGTAAATATAAAAAATATTTAACATTAAGTATAAAAATAATTTTTAGCTCAAATTAATTATTACAAAGTAATCTAAATTGAAAATATTTAAACCTTTAATTTATTATGAATATGTGTATTTAAGTTTAAAATATATAAAGATTTTCAATCTAACATTTGTTTTTAGTTTAATACATTTAAGGATAACTTATGAATAAAAATCAATTAATTAATGTAATAGCAGAAAAAGCTAATTTACCTAAAATTCAAGCTAAAGCAGCATTAGAATCTACTCTTGCTGCTATTACTGAATCTCTAAAAAATGGCGAAAAAGTACAACTTGTTGGTTTTGGTACTTTCAAAGTAAATTATCGCGCTGCAAGAGCTGGTCGTAATCCACAAACTGGAGAAGAAATTAAAATAGCTGCAACAAACGTCCCAACATTTGTATCAGGTAAAATATTAAAGGACGCTGTTAAATAGATATTTAAATTAATGTTTAAATACATTATTATCTATAATAATTCATATCAATAGAATAAAAAGATATAATGTTTGTTCTTTTAAAATAGGTTAACTATATAATTAGTATATAAATTAATAAAATAATAAATATTATTTTATTAATTAAAATTTATTTTAATGAAATCCTATAAAAATTAAATTTAGTTAATCTTTCTTTAGATTAATTAATATAATCAGAGAATTAATAAATATAAATATGTAAAATTTAACTATGCAACAAATATATCTTTCAACAAAAAAAATATAAATTCTGATAAAAATAAAATTTTATTTCTTTGAATTAAGTAATTTGTCGCATAAAATAAGGTAATTAAAAGTATGATTCTTTAAATTAAACAAATAATAAAAAATAGAATTAATTTAATATTTACGATTTATAGCACGATATCCGATATCTTGTCTATAAAAACTGCCATCCCAAAAAATCTTTTTTACTATTGCATAAGTATTTTTCTTTGCTGCAAGGATATCTTTACCCATTGCAGTAATACATAACACACGTCCACCATTAGTCAATATTACATTATTTTTTAAGATAGTACCTGCATGAAATATCTTTCCATTTGGTATGGTAGTTAGAGGTAACCCATAAATACGGGAACCAATATTATATTGATTTGGATAACCATTTGAGGCCATGACAACACCAAGTGCATAATACGGATTCCATTGTATTTTTTCACTATCTAATTGACCATCAATAGCAGCTAAACATAATTTTACTAAATCAGATTGTAACCTTAACATAATAGGTTGAGTTTCTGGATCTCCTAACCGACAATTAAATTCAATTACTTTAGGATTACCTAATTTATCAATCATTAGACCTACATATAAAAAACCAGTATAAATATTCCCTTCATTTTTCATTCCGTTTATAGTTGGCCAAATAATATTATTGATAATATTATGATGAATATTATCAGTTACTACTGGAGCTGGAGAATAAGCTCCCATTCCTCCAGTATTTACACCAGTATCGTTATTACCGACCCTTTTATGATCTTGACTAGTAGCTATAGGTAAAATATGATTACCATCAACCATTACGGTAAAGCTAACTTCTTCACCATCCAGAAAATCTTCAATGATAATACGATGTCCAGAATCTCCAAAATAATTATCAGATATCATATTTTTTACTATATTTTCTGCTTCCTGATGTGTCATTGCTATAAATACACCTTTACCTGCTGTTAATCCATCAGCTTTAATAACTATAGGTAATTCTTTTTTACGTATATAAATTAAAGCTGGTTCTAATGTAGTAAAATATTTATATTCAGCAGTAGGAATGTTATAACGTACAAGAAAATCTTTAGCAAAAATTTTAGAACCTTCTAGTTGAGCAGCAGATTTTGTTGGACCAAAAATTTTTAAATCTGCATTTTCAAAAACATCTACTATACCCATTACTAGTGGAACTTCAGGCCCTACAATTGTTAAATCTATTTTTTCTTGCTTTGCAAATTTTAATAAAGACAATATATCATTGGATTGAATATTAACATTTTTTATTGATAACTCTAAAGCTGTACCAGCATTTCCAGGTGCAACAAACACAATATCCACTAATGCTGATTGAGCAGCTTTCCATGCTAATGCGTGTTCACGGGCGCCATTACCAATTACTAAAATTTTCATTTTTTACAATTATCCTAAAAATTAATGACGAAAATGACGCGTGTTAGTAAATAACATAGCAAGATTATGCTTATTAGCAGCATTAATTACTTTATTATCTCTAATTGAACCACCTGGTTGGATAACACAAGTAATTCCAACTATTACTGCTTCTTCAATACTATCAGGAAAAGGAAGAAAAGCATCTGAAGCCATAGAGGCTCCTTTTATTTCTAAACCTTCTTCACTAGCTTTAATACTAGCTATTTTAGCAGAATATACTCGATTCATCTGACCAGCACCGATGCCAATAGTCATATTATTATTTACATATACAATAGCATTAGATTTTACAAATTTTGCCACTTTCCAACCGAATATAGCGTCACGTAACTCTTTAGCATTAGGATGGCGTTGTGTAACTACTTCTAGTTGATCCATATTGACCATATAAAGGTCTCTATCTTGTACTAACAAACCACTAGTTACGCTCTTAATATCTAAACTAGGATTAGTTTTTTTCCATCGTCCGCAGATCAAAACACGTATATCTTGTTTAGTAGAGATTATTTTTAATGATTCTTGACTAGCAAAAGGAGCTATAATAACTTCAACAAACTGACGGTTAATAATAGCTTGTGCAGTATGTTTATCTAACTCTCGGTTAAATGCTATTATTCCACCGAAGGCAGAATTTGGATCTGTCTTGTATGCTCGATTATAAGCATCAAGAATTGAACATCCAATTGCTACTCCACATGGATTAGCATGCTTAACAATAACACATGCTGGTTCAAGGAATTCTTTTACACACTCTAACGCAGTATCTGCATCAACAATATTATTATAAGATAACTTTTTTCCTTGCAGCTGTTGTGCCGTAGCAATAGAAATATTAGTTATATTTTTTTCAATATAAAAAGCAGCATTTTGATGTTTATTTTCTCCATAACGCATGTCTTGTTTCTTAATAAAGTTAAGATTTAATATATCTGGAAATGGATTATGACTAATTAATTTATTATTGTTATTGTAATCTGGTAATAAAGTTTTTTTAAAATAGTTAACTATAATTTTATCACAGGCAACAGTATGCTCTAAGGCCTTAATAGCTAATTTAAAATTAGTATCAAGTTGAACAGAATTCTTATAGTTATCTAGTTCGTTTACAATAGTTTTATAGTCACTTGGACTAACTATAATTGTGACATCTTTATAATTTTTTACAGCGGAACGTATCATCGTTGTTCCTCCAATATCAATATTGTCCACTGCATCTTCTAATGTACAATTATATTTTTGAATAGTTTCAAAAAAAGGATAAAGATTAACGACAACCATGTCAATTGGTTTAATATTATGAGCGATCATTATGTCATCATCATGACCACGGCGACCAAGAATGGCACCATGTATTTTTGGATGTAGAGTTTTGACTCTTCCTTGCATTATTTCTGGAAAGCCTGTGTAATCAGAAATTTCTATTACTGGTATTCCACTATTTTTGAGCAATCTTGCAGTTCCACTCGTAGAAATGATTTCTATTCCACGCTGATAAAGTTCTTGAGCAAATTCAATAATATTAGTTTTATTTGAAACACTGAGCAAAGCACGTTTTATATGATGAGATTGTTGCATGCTTATTTTATCCATATCATTGCTTTATTAACTTTAAATTGTAGGGTTTTAATTATATAAATAAATGATATTACTTTTATGGTTATAATAGATATATGGTATTTATGTATATATGTATAATATTTTGAATGATATATATATCTTAGTGTAAATAATAATTAATATATACAAAGTTAAAATTATAAATAATAAAATAACTCACTTATTAATTGAAATAAAATAGACAATATTGATTATATAATCTTAGTGTTTTTTAAATTAATACCATAAATTATATTTTAAATTTAATTATAAATAAATTATAATCAATTAACTATTAAAATTTATTTTTACTTTTAATAATTAAATAAAAATAAAAGAGATATTTTCTTGTATCAAGAAAACATAAATAATGAAAACATTAATTATTTATTGCAGTCGCAACGGACAAACTCGTAAAATTGCCAATTTCATTGCTAGTATATTGGAAGTACAACAATCTTGTAATGTAATAGACCTTTTAAAAGTTAATAATATTAACATTGATTGGACTCAGTATGATCGTATATTAATTGGAGTTTCTATTTATTATGGTCATTTTAATCCGATTTTAATGAAATTTATTACCCAATATCAAAATCAGTTAAATGAACGTATCAACGGATTGTTTAGTGTAAGTCTAGTAGCACGTAAAACTAACAATTATATACCAACAAATAATTCTTATATTTATAAATTTCTTAAAAAATCACCATGGCGACCTGATTGTTGCGCTATGTTTGCTGGTGCTTTATGTTATCCTAATTATTGTTGGTTTGAACGTATAATGATTCAATGTATTATGCGTATAACAGGACGAGAAACAGATACTTCTAAAGAAGTTGAATATACAAATTGGAATCAAGTAGTTATCTTTTCTAACTATTTTTTACAATTATCAAAGATTGCCTAATTTACTTAAGCTTTATATTTAAAATATTTAATATCGATATATTGGATTGTGCCCAAATTAATTTGAAAAAATAACCATTTAACTGATTATATAAATAATTAAAAATGGATTATCTTTATAGGATAAAGTATGTTGTCTAATTTATTAGATAATCGATGTGGATACTTATAGGTATAAGATCAGTATCTTTAGATATTAAATATCAAATATTTAATGCATAAATACGTAATTTCATTGCTAATTTTAATTCACAGAACAATAAATAAACTTTAAACTTGAAGAGTTTGAACATGATTTAGATTGAACGCTGGCAGTAAGCCTAATACATGCAATTCGAACGGCAGTACAAAAGAGCTTGCTCTTTGGTTGGCGCGAGTAACTGACGGGTGAGTAATGTCTGGGAAACTACCAGATGAAGGGGGTCAACTATTGGAAACGATAGCTAATATCGCATAATGTCGTAAGACCAAAGTGGAGGATCTTAGGGCTTTACACCATCGGATGTACCCAGATGGGATTAGCTAGTAGATGGGATAATAGCTCACTTAGGCAGATCTCTAGCTGGTCTGAGAGGATAACCAGCAACACTGGAACTGAGACGGTCCAGACTCCTACGAGAGGCAGCAGTGGGGAATATTGCACAATGGGCAAAAGCCTGATGCAGCTATGCCGCGTGTATGAAGAAGGCCTTCGGGTTGTAAAGTACTTTCAGTGGGGAAGAAGGCGATAAAACTAATAATTTTATCGATTGGTTTAATTCAATGCAACGTGAAGAACTTTACTTAACTTTAACATACAGAAAAATTTTCGGATATAAATCGGTATCTTTAGGATAGCTTAAGAAGTTCTATATGGCTGTTATCAGCTGGCTGTTATCAGCTCGTATTATAAAATATTGGATTAAATCCTGCAAACGAGCAACAACCCTTATCTTTTGTTGTTATTAGTTCTCCTAAAAAATTCAAAGGAGACTGCCGGTGATAAACTGGAGAAAGGTAGGGATGATGTCAGGTTATCATGATCCTTATGATTAGGGCTACACACGTGCTACGTCTATATTGGAGTCTGCAACTCGACTCTCTATTAAGTCGGAATTGCTAATAATTGTAGATTAGCCATACTATAGTGAATAAGTTCCTAAACCTTGTATTCACTGTCCGTCACCTCATGAGAGTAGATTGCAAAAGAAGTAGGTAATTTTATCCTTTTATAAAGGTAGTTTATTACTTTATGATTTATGACTGGAGTAAAGTAGTAACAAGATAACTGTAGGGAAATATGCGATTGAGATACCTTTTTAATCTAAGGATATTTTTCTATAAAGAAAAGTATTAATATTTAATATAATAAATATATCTAAAAACATAGAACAGTTATTTATAAAGATTTATAGCTTAGTTAGTTAATTATTTATATGATTTAATAAATATGATATCTGTTAGATATTAAATATTTTGTACTATATAGACTTTCCAAGTCTAAATTTTAAAAAATTAATATATATTTATTTGCATTTCTTCATTTTTTAAATCTTTTAATGTATTAATATTTTGAAAAAATGATTCTGATTCATTAAATTTAACTGCATGACCACCATTTTCAGAAAAAAATTGTATTAGACATCTTTTTTTATTATTAATTAACCAATTTTCAATAGGATCTATTAATTTACGATTTACTAGAGCAAGTGTAGGATGATCCTTTTTAAATGATTTTACCCAAACAGCTGGAGCATTATGTAAACGATGAAGCCACAAATTTTCAACATAATTAAATGGAATTCTAGGAGTATCGCAAGTACAACAAGCGATCCATTCCGTTTTACTATATTGTAATCCACTAAGGATTCCAGCAAGTGGACCAAGATAATTAATTATAGAATCAGTAATGACTTGATATCCACTTTTTTGATACTCTTTAATGTTACGGTTAACACTTATTAAAATTTGGTTTACTTGTGGTGCAAACCTATGCAAAACATGTAAATAGAGAGGTTTACCATGCAAAAGTATTAGACCTTTATCACTTCCTTGCATACGATTACCAAGTCCGCCTGCAAGGAGTACTCCAGTAAAATGTTTTATTTTTTTCATTGATTTTTTTATCTTCTATTTATTTTGAAAAATAAAAATATTTATATTTTATATATTAATATGAGATAGAACTATTTATAATGGGAAAATATAATAATTGTATATGATTAATATTTAATGATTAATATTTAAATTATATTTAAAATTATATTAATAAAATTTCATGTAAAATATGAACATTTAAAATTAATTAATTCTTTAAGATTTTTAATCTGGAAGTAAATAATCATTTATATATGATATTTATTATAAATGAGTATAATTTAATTATTTTCTATTTGGTAATATCTTATTTTTAAAATGATTTTTAAAATGAAAAAAATTTGGTTTCTTTTATTAAATTTAATATTCATATTTAATATCTCAGCAGAGCAGTTTGATGAAGGTAATCAATATATCACTTTATCAAAGAGAACAACTATTGAACCGCAAGTTTTAGAATTTTTTTCTTTCTTTTGTTCACATTGCTATGATTTTGAACGTATTTATCATATTAATGATACTATACAAAATAATTTACCGATTGGCATTAAGTTAATAAAATATCACGTTGATTTTCTTGGAAGTGATTTAGGGCATACCCTTACACATGCATGGGCAGTAGCTATAGCTTTGGGAGTAGAAGATAAAGTAATTGCACCTATTTTTGATGGAATCCAAAAAGATAAGAATATCTTTGACTCAATAAGCTTAAAAAATATCTTTATTAAAGCTACTGGTATTTCTTCTAAATATTATGATTTAGCATGGAATAGCTTTGTAGTTAGATCATTGATCTTACAGCAACAAAAAGCTGCATTGCAGTTTGATTTACATGGGGTACCGGCTTTTTTTATTAATGGTAAATATATGATTAATAATAGTAGATTAGATACTAGCACTATGCATAATTTTATCAATGATTACGTTAACATAATAAACTTCTTAATAAAAAAGAATTAAAAAGAATTTTTCTGCAAAGATTTAAATCTTATTATTTTAATTTAATATTTTTTGGAAATTAATTTCTTCATAATGATATTATTCTGAATTTTATGATTTGTTTTTTTACACATAAAATTATCAATAGCTTTATTATAAAGGTACATTTAAACTCTTTTATAATAAGAATTATATTTTTATGATATTTTTTAACTTTATTGAGTTATGGTATTATTATCAATCTAATTTTTATTTTAAGTATTGTATTATAAACACATTATAAATATATGGCTCAAATTATAACAAATCCTCTAATTTTAATTGATGGTTCTTCTTATCTTTACCGTGCATATTATGCTTTTCCATCTTTAATGAATAGTTTAGGTAAACCAACAGGAGCTATGTATGGCATACTAAGCATGATTAAAAGTCTTTTAATGCAATATAATACAAGTCATGTTGTTGTGGTTTTTGATTCTCAAGGTAAAACTTTTCGTAATGATTTATTTAAACAATATAAAGCGCATCGTCCTCCTATGCCAAATTCATTGATTATACAGCTTCAACCTATACATGCAATGCTAAAAGCTATGGGTTTACCAATATTACAAATTCACGGTGTAGAAGCAGATGATGTTATTGGAACATTAGCTCTTGAGGCAGAAAAAAAAGGACAAGAAGTACTGATTAGTAGCAATGATAAAGATATGGCACAGTTAGTTTCTTCACGTATTAAGCTAATAAATAGTATAACTCATACTATTCTTGGTCCAAAAGAAGTAGAACAGAAATATGGAGTACCTCCTTCATTAATTATTGATTTTATTGCTATGATGGGAGATAGTTCTGATAGTATTCCAGGTATCCCAGGAATTGGTCAAAAAACAGCAAAAACTATGCTACAAAGTTTTGGGAATATGTATTCTATTTATAATAACTTAGATAAAATAAATAAACTTTCATTTCGAGGTGCTAAAACCGTAGCGACTAAATTAAAAGCTAATCGCGATATAGCATTCATGTCTTATAAATTAGCAAAAATTAAAACCGATGTTGAATTAAAAATATCAAGTAATCAATTAATATTAAAAGAACCTGATTTTGATACTCTAAAAGATTTATTTTATTATTATGAATTTAATATTTGGCTAAAAGATATACAAAAAGGAAAATGGATTAAAAAAAACAAGGATACTCAAGAACAAAAAAACTTATCACCTAATAAAGGAAAAATAATAAAAACTACTATTTCGACATCATATCGTAATTATAATCTGATTTCAAATCAAACAATGCTTAATGATTTAATAGAAAAATTAAAAAATGCTAATGTTTTTTCTTTATCATTAGAAACTGATTCAGTTGATACATTAATCGCTAATATTATAGGTATTGCTTTTTCTATAAAATCGGGAGAATCTACTTATTTGCCAATTTACCATGATTTTTCTAAAAAAATAAATAAATTACATTGCGTAAAAATACTTAAACAACTTAAACCGTTATTAGAAGATAATAGAATATTTAAAATAGGTAAAAACTTAAAATACTATAGAGGTGTTTTAAATAATTATGGTATAGAATTAAATGGTATTAAATTTGATACAATGTTAGAATCTTATTGCTTAAATAGTACTAAAGGTAAGCATGACATAGTTAACTTAGCTGAATATTGGCTAAGTCGTAAAATTATAACTATAAAAGAAATAATTGATAAAAAGAAAAATAAAATTTATCTTGAAAAGATAGATTTTGAAAAAGTAGCTATTTCTACTTCTGAAGATGCTGATATTAATTTACAGATACACTTACAAATATGGCCAAAATTAAAAATCCAAGAAGGTCCAAAAAAGATTTTTGAAGAAATTGAAATACCTTTATTAAAGGTTATTTCACGTATTGAACGTAATGGAGTTTTAATTGATCGACTATTACTTGAACAATATTCTCAAGAAATTAGTATAAGATTAGCACAATTAAAGCAAGAAGCATATGAATTAACAGGTAAATCATTTAATCTTTCTTCAACTAAACAACTTCAAGTTATTTTATTTAATAATAAAAATACTCACCTAACTAGAAAAACTCCAAGTGGCGCTACATCAACTAGTGAAGCAGTATTAGAAAAACTAGCATTACATTATCCATTGCCTAAAATTATACTAAAGCATCGTAGCTTATTAAAATTAAAATCTACTTATATTGATAAACTACTACTTATGCTTCATCCAATTACAGGTCGTATACATACATCTTATAATCAAACAGTTACAGCAACTGGAAGGCTTTCATCTACTACACCTAACTTACAAAATATTCCAATAAGGAACAATGAAGGACGGAGTATTCGTCAAGCATTTATTGCTGGATCATATAAACGTATTATTACAGCGGATTATTCACAGATTGAATTGCGTATTATGGCACATATTTCTCAAGATAAACAATTACTATATGCTTTTGCCTGTGGAAATGATATACATAGTATTACTGCATCAGAAATTTTTGGAATATCTTTAGCAAAAGTTTCTAGTCATCAAAGACGTAGTGCAAAAGCAATAAATTTTGGTTTAATTTATGGTATGAGTCCATTTGGGCTAGCAAGAGAACTTAATATTAGTACTAGTGAAGCAAAAAAATATATAGATGTCTACTTTATGCGCTATCCTGGAGTTTTACGTTACATGCAAGAAACTCGAGAAAAAGCAAAAAAAAAAGGTTATGTTGAAACATTAGAAGGTCGTCGTCTTTGGCTACCTAATATAAAATCACATAATGCTACGCAACGTAAAGCATCAGAACGAGCAGCAATTAATGCTCCATTACAAGGTACTGCGGCAGATATAATTAAAAAAGCCATGATTGCTATTGATGAATGGTTACAACAACAATGCATAGATGATATAAAAATGATTATGCAAGTTCATGATGAATTAGTATTTGAAATTAGTGAAAATATCGTTGAATTTTCTATTAAAAAAATATGTAATTTAATGGAAAATATTATGCAGCTTGATGTACCATTATTAGTGACAATTGGTAATGGTAAAAACTGGGAGCAAGCATATTCTAAAATATAATAATTTTATATTAATAAATATTTAGTTTTGATAATTTTGATAATTAGTAAATAATTAAGTATTATCTTTTTTATATATTAAATATTATTTAATATATTCTTACATATATATAAAAGTCTTTATAAGAAGTAAATGTATTTACTGTTATCTAATTACAAAACCAACTATCAATCTTATGACTTAATTGATAAAGTCCTATCTTATTTAGTGAAGAAAAAATTTCTACTTGTATATCACTTCTAAATTCTAATAAACATTTATTACGTACTATCTCAAGTTGTATTTTCCGTAAGTTATGGTTTACTTTATCAGCTTTAGTTAACAATAATAATATTTGTATGTTACTTTGTATTGCTAATTTAATTATTTTGTTATCTAAATCTTTTAATGGATTTCGGATATCCATTAATATTACTAATCCTTTGAGAGTTTGGCGGCTCTGAAGATACTCAGTTAGTATGTATTTCCATTGGAACTTCATAGATTTTGATACTTTAGCATAACCATATCCTGGAAGATCTACCAAACGTTTTCCTTTCATAACTTCAAATAAATTAATTAATTGTGTTCGACCAGGTAATTTACTGGTATAACAAAGATTTTTTTGATTAACTAATGTATTGATAGCTCTAGATTTACCTACGTTTGAGCATCCAGCAAAAGCAATTTCAATACCAATATCTGCTGGGAGAAAATGAATATTTGGAGCACTTAACATAAAATGTGTAGCATGATAGTTAAAAGTAAGCAAAATTAAACCCTAGTAAAAATTATTAATTTTAAATTTTTTTATAAATTTTATAATAAATGTTGTATTCAATAAAAATTGAATTTTGATATTTTTTATATTACCATTACTTTATTCCTAATTCTTTTAATTTACGTGTTAAAGTATTTCGTCCCCATCCAATTATTCGTGCAGCTTTTTGTTTATGTCCATGAGTATACATTAATGCAGTAGTGAGCAATGTACGTTCTATTTCTGATTGAGCCTGTGACATCAAATTTTGATGGCCAGATTGCATTGAATAGTCTGCCCATTGAGCTAATAATTTAATCCAGTGACTTGATAGGGTTGGTAAAGATTGTATAAATTTATTAATAGGTTTTAATTCAAATAGCTCTTCAGTAGGAAGATCTTGTATTAATACTTTTTTATCTGCTACCATAACTGTAATCCAACGGCAAATATTTTCTAACTGGCGAACATTACCAGGCCAATTCAACTGAGTTAATATAGCTTCTGTTTCTATATGGAGAAATTTTGTTTGAATATTTAACTCGTTAGCAGCTCTCTCTAGAAAATAACGTGCTAAATATGGAATATCTTCACGTCTTTCTCGTAATGGTGGTAAATGAATTCTGATAACATTAAGACGGTAAAAAAGATCTTCACGAAATTTACTTTTTTGTACATGATGATAAAGATTTTGGTGAGTTGCAGCAATAATACGTACATCAACTTTTATAAAACCATAACTACCAATACGATATATTTTACCATCAGTTAACACTCGTAGTAGACGAGTTTGTACATTAATAGGCATATCACCAATCTCATCAAGAAATAATGTACCCCCGTTAGCTTGTTCAAATCGACCTTGGCGAATTTGACTTGCACCAGTAAAAGCACCTTTTTCATGACCAAAAAGCTCAGCTTCGATAAGATCTTTTGGAATTGCTGCCATATTAATAGCAATAAATGGTTTCTTAGTTCGTGGACTATAATGATGTAAAGCATGAGCTATGAGTTCTTTTCCTGTACCAGATTCTCCGTTGATTAAAACACTTATTGACGACCTTGATAAACGACCAATAATACGAAATACATCCTGCATTGATGGTGCTGTCCCAATAATAGCTTTTGTGGGGATCTTTATCAATTTATGATTAGGTGATTGTTTTTGTTCCTGATAGTAACTAATAGCACGATTAATTAATATTACTGTTTTATCAATATCAAGTGGTTTAGATAAATAATCAAAAGCACCTTGTTGATAACTATTTACAACAACATATAAATCTGAATATGCGCTCATAATAATTACCGGAATCAGTGGGTAATATTGTTTAAGTTGTTTTAATAGCGATATTCCAAGCATATTTGGCATACAAACATCTAATAAGATAACATTTGGTTTTTTACTAGAAATAATATCTAATATGTTGTAGCGATAATTAAAAGTGAAACAATTAATACCAGTTTTGGTAAGTGCTTGATTAAGAATTAAACAAATGGAATTATCGTCATCTACAATCCAGACTATTCCTCGTTGCATAGACCCCTCAATGATTCATAGATGAAATAAAAGCTCATTAAAGTTTTTTAGCTTACTGTTAAGTGTAGAATATTATTCTTTTAAATGATATAATATAAGTTATAGGAGATTGAATGAAATGCATGTACTTAAATATAGGTATTATATATTTTTTTTTTTTTTTTATTTACTATCAATATAATTCTTCATAAGTAAATTACTATAGTTGATATTAATATTTTTTAAGTTACTTACTATAAGTTACTTACTAATATATATAATAACTAATATATATAATAATTATTATTACATGATTTTATTAATAAAATATTTTATATAAAACAGTAACAATTATGTCTTTTATATTTAAGAAATAGAATTAATACTCTGATAATAATCGCAATAAATACGTAACTTACATAACATATTTTCATATATTTTGTTTGATTTAAAATAATTATTTTTTAAACTTCATTAACTCAATTTAAGATTTTTTTTGTATTTTGTTTAATTTGAAATTATCAAAATAATTATATTATTACATTATATAGAAAAAGCTCATCACTAGGATGAGCTAACCTTTTATGGTTATAGAAAATATTTAGTAGTTTATACTTTTATATACTCACTAGCTATATCATTTTGATATATAAATTAATATAATATTATTGAAAATAAATCAACTCTTTGCTGTAGTTTAAAATCATAAAAATAATAATTAAATATTAAACGCTATAATACATTTCAAATTCGACAGGATGTGGTGTCATATTTATGCGATCAATATCTGATTTAAGAAGTGTAATATAAGCATCTATAGTATTATCAGTAAATACATTACCACGCATTAAAAAATCACGGTTCTTATTTAGTTCATTTAATGCATCTTCTAAAGAAGATGCAACTTTAGCAATATTTACTTCTTCCTGTGGTGGTAGATTGTATAGATTTTTATCCATAGCATCGCCAGGATGGATTTTATTAATTATACCATCTATTCCAGCCATAAGTAGAGCAGCAAAAGCTAAGTATGGATTTGCAGATGGATCTGGAAAACGTACTTCAATACGACGTGCTTTAGGGTTGCCTACAATTGGAATACGAATTGAAGCAGAGCGATTACGTGCTGAATAAGCTAACATGACTGGAGCTTCGTAACCAGGTACTAGACGTTTATAAGAGTTCGTAGTTGGATTTGTTAAAGCATTAATTGCTTTAGCATGCTTAATAATACCACCAATATAGAATAATGCAATTTTAGATAAACCACTATATTGATCACCAGAGAATAAATTTATATTGTTTTTAAATAGAGACATATGGCAGTGCATTCCAGAACCATTATCCCCAAATATTGGTTTCGGCATAAAAGTTGCAGTCTTCCCATATGCGTGAGCAATATTATGTACAACATATTTATATATTTGAATTTCATCAGCTTTTTTAGTTATAGTATTAAACCGAATCGCTATTTCATTCTGACCGGCAGTAGCTACTTCATGATGATGTGCTTCAATTATTAGACCCATTTTCTCCATAGTTAAACACATAGCAGAACGAATATTTTGTGAAGAATCAACCGGCGGCACTGGAAAATAACCACCTTTTAGTGTAGGACGATGCCCTTTATTACCACCTTCATATTTTTTACCGGTATTCCAACATGCTTCGATATCATCAATATTAACATGTGAGCCTGAAAATGAAGAGCTAAAACGTATATCATCAAATAAAAAAAATTCAGGTTCAGGTCCAAATAATATAGTATCAGCAATACCGGAAAGAATTAAAAATTGTTCTGCACGTTTAGCAATAGAACGAGGATCACGTTGATAACCTTGCATAGTATTTGGTTCTAAAATATCACATCGAATTATTAATGTTGGATGTTCGAAAAAAGGATCTATGATTGCAGTAGTTGTATCTGGCATTAATATCATGTCAGATTCGTTAATGCCTTTCCATCCATTTACAGATGAGCCATCAAACATTTTGCCTTCTTGAAAAAAAATAGAATTAATCTGATGTGTAGGGATACTCACATGATGTTCTTTCCCTTTAGTATCAGTAAAACGTAAGTCAATAAATTTAATTTCTTTTTCTTTGATCATTAACAGAATGTCTTCAGCAAGCATAAGTAACCTTCCTAAAATAATAATTTGTCTTTATAATAATAAGATAATTACGTTGTTTAAAATACGTCATAATTATTAATAAGATTGTATGTATAACTAAAAGATCTAAAATACATTAACTAATTCACTTTTACAGTGCGTTTCTTTATTTAAACATGATAAAGTAAAATTAATGTTAAATTTTAATAAAATAATAAATATATTCAAAATTAAAATTTGTATAAGAATACAATCTTTAAAAACAATGAATCAAAGAATCAAATTCTTTAAATATTCATAGTCATATTTGGTATTTATTTTAATTTATGCAAATATACTGTTATTTATTTAATATTTTTTGAGGCAAAAATCTGTGATTGAAAATTTACGTAACATTGCTATCATTGCACATGTTGATCATGGTAAGACGACTTTAGTGAATAAGCTTTTACAACAATCTGGTATTTTTGATGCTCGTACTCCAGAAATGGATAGTATGTTAGATTTCAATGTTCTAGAAAAAGAACGTGGAATTACCATTCTTGCTAAAAATGCAGCTATTATATGGAATAATTATCGTATAAATATTGTTGATACTCCAGGTCATGCTGATTTTGGAGGAGAAGTTGAACGTATTATGTCAATGGTAGATTCTGTATTGCTTGTTGTTGATGCAATAGATGGTCCTATGCCTCAAACTCGTTTCGTAACTCAGAAAGCTTTTAATCATGGATTGAAACCAATTGTAGTTATTAATAAAATCGATCGTCTAGGTGCACGTCCTAACTGGGTTATTAATAAAGTATTTGATCTATTTGTTAACCTCGATGCCACTGAAGAACAATTAGATTTTCCAATTATTTATACTTCTGCACTTAACGGTATTGCAGGTTTTAATTATACTGATATGGCTCAAGATATGACTCCATTATATCAAGCAATTATTAATTATGTTTCTCCACCACAGGTAAAAATTAAAGCACCCTTATTAATGCAAATATCTCAATTAGACTATAATAGTTATCTTGGTATTATTGGCATTGGTCGTATTAGACGTGGTATATTAAAACCAAATCAACAGGTAAATATTATTGATAGTAAAGGTAAAATACGTAATGGTAAAATTAGTAAAGTATTAACTTATTTTGGTTTAGAACGTATTGAAAGTGATTATGTAGAGGCAGGAGATATTATTGCTATTACTGGTTTAGGACATTTAAATATCTCTGATACTATATGTGATATACAACATACAGAAGCATTGCCAGAATTAAAAATCGATAAACCAACAGTAACTATGCTTTTTAATGTTAATGATTCACCTTTTTGTGGACAAGAAGGTAAATTTATTACTTCTCGCCAACTTTTAGAGCGTTTAAATAAAGAAATGTCACATAATGTTGCTTTACATGTTGAAGAAACTAAAGATGCTGATGTATTTCGTGTTTCTGGACGTGGTGAGTTACATTTAGCAATTCTTATTGAAAATATGCGTCGTGAAGGTTATGAATTAGCAGTATCACGTCCGAAAGTAATTTTTCAAATGTTAGAAGGTCATAAACAAGAACCATTTGAAAATGTTACTATAGATATTGAAAAACAACATCAAGGTTTTGTTATTCAAGCTATGGGAGAACGTAAAGGTGAGATGAGAAATATCTATTCAGATAATAAAGGACGTATACGTCTTGATTACGTAATTCCAAGCCGTAGTCTCATTGGGTTTCGTAATGAGTTCGTGAATATGACTTCTGGTACTGGTTTTCTATATTCTACATTTAGCCATTACGATGATGTACGTTTAGAGGAAGTATGGCGTCGTCGTAATGGAGTATTAATATCTAACGGTCAAGGAAAAGCTGTTGCTTTTTCTTTATTTAATTTACAAAATCGTGGTAAATTATTCCTGGGACATGGCTCTATAGTTTATGAAGGTCAAATAATTGGTATTCATAATCGCCCTAATGATCTAACTGTAAATTGTCTAACAGGTAAGAAATTAACTAACATGCGTGCATCAGGAACAGATGAAGCCACAACATTGATTCCAGCATTAAAAATGACATTAGAACAATCAATTGAGTTTATTGAGGATGATGAATTAGTAGAAGTTACACCATATTCTATTCGTTTACGTAAACGTTGTTTAACTGAAAATGAACGTAAACGAGCATTACGACATACTAAAATTGAAAAATAATATATTATTGCATTTTAAACTTAAAATGATATTTAATGATTTTAATGTTTTTTTAAAATTAAATCATATGTATTTTTAAAGAGAATATGTATAAAAAATATTAAAATTAGTCAATATAAGTTATTTTAAGCATTGTGATAATTTTTCTTTTTTGATATCCATCGATCTATTAAGGACTGAGCTTGTTTAGGATAATACTTGTGGATATAACGAGCAGCAGAGTGAACTTCAGCAAGTATAGACTGATCTCTTAATAAATTTGCTACTTTAAATTTAGTATTACCAGTTTGTTTTGTACCTAATAATTCACCAGGTCCACGAATCTCTAAATCATATTGAGCAATTATAAAACCATCATTATTATTACGTAGTACCTGCAAACGTTTTTGTGCAATTTGGCTTAGAGGAGATTTATAAAGTAAAATACAATGAGAAGTCAATGATCCACGTCCCACTCTTCCTCGGAGTTGATGTAATTGTGCTAATCCTAACCGTTCAGGATTTTCAATAATCATCAAACTGGCATTTGGTACATCTATACCAACTTCAATAACTGTAGTAGCAACTAATAATTGTATTTCATTCATTTTAAAAGAATGCATAATAGATTGTTGTTCTAAGTATTTCATACGTCCATGTATTAATCCTACTTGCAAATCTGGTAGTGCTAATTTAAGTTTTTTCCATGTTACTTCAGCTGCTTGTGCTCTTAATTGTTCAGATTCCTCAATTAATGTACATATCCAATAAGCTTGACGTTTTTCATTAGATACTACTTTTTTCATACGTTTAATAATTTCGCTACGACGTTGATCTGAAATAGCTACAGTATTGATTGGTATCCGTCCTGGTGGCATTTCATCAATAGTTGAAATATCAAGATCAGCATAAGTTATCATTGCTAAAGTACGAGGAATAGGTGTAGCAGTCATTATAAGCTGATGTGGATAATATTTCCCTTCTTTACCTTTTTCCCATAAAGCTAAACGTTGATGGACACCAAAGCGATGTTGCTCATCAATGATCACTAAAGCTATATTTTTAAATTTAACATGTTTTTGGAATAACGCATGTGTTCCAACTATCATAGCAATTTTACCGATAGCTATTGCTTCTTGTTGAGCTTTACGTTCTTTAATATTTTGTTTACCAGCTAACCATCCTACTTCGATGCCTAATGGCGAAAACCATTGACGAAAATTATTTGCATGTTGTTCTGCTAGTAATTCTGTAGGAACCATAAGTACTACTTGTTTATTATGGGTTATTACGTTAAGTGCTGCAATTGCTGCAACTAATGTTTTTCCTGAGCCTACATCACCTTGCACTAAACGCATCATTGGAAAATTATTTGATAAATCATGTTTAATTTCTTCTATAACTCTCTTTTGTGCAGAAGTAGGAGAAAATGGCAGCGTTGCTAATAATTGATTTATCAGTTTATGATGTGGTGCAATAGGTATTGCATGATATCGTTGTGTATTTGCACGTGCAGATAACATATTTAAATTGTATGCTAATAATTCTTCTAAAATCAAACGTCTTTGAGCTGGATGATATCCAAATTCTAAATCTCTAAGGGATAACTTTTTAGGTGGATGATGTAAAATACGTAATGCATCTTTTAAACTAATTAATTTTCTACTTAGCTCTGGAGGTAACAATTCATCTATTAAGGTATTATCTAGTAATTTAAGAGCGTAATTTATTAAATTACGGAGTGTCTTTTGATGTATACCCTCAGTAGTAGGATAAATTGGTGTTAGTGTTTTTTGAAGTTTAATAATTTTTTGATTTTTTTTAATAAAATAATGTGGATGAATAATTTCAATTCCGTACTTGTTGTATTTGACTTCACCATAGGCAATAATATTAGTACCAATAACTAAACTATTTGTAATTCTAGTATTAAAATTAAAAAATCGCATAGTTAAATAATCACTACCATCACTGATTTTACAAATGAACATACGACGATGATGACTAAAGATAATTGTACTATATATAACTTTCCCTTCTACCATTGCCCAAATACCAGGAAGTAGATTATTTATACGATAAAATTGAGTGCGATCTTCATAACGTAATGGTAAATGTAAAAGTAAATCCTGGATAGTTAATAAACCAAGTTTATTTAATTTATTTATTTGAGTATTATTAATATTATTAATAATACTGTATGGAATAGTATTAAATAGATAAGGAATCATTTTTTATCTTTTTTTTATAGATATCCTTCAATCAATTGTTAATATAATTACTTTTTCATAAGGCATGTATTTTGAATAATTCATTTATAATTATTTTATAATAAAAAAATGCTAATAATATATAAAATTTTTTTGTTATAAGCAAAAATATTGCTTAATTTTAATAAATAGATTGCGACTATATTTTAATAAATAGATTGCTACTATGTTAAATCAAATATTATTAATCCTTAGAATATGATAAAATTTACCTATTACATATACAATCTAAGATAATTAGATTATCTATATAATAGAGCTTATTTGAAACAAATATATTTTATTTATTAACTATAATATTAACTGCAATAATAATGCATACATTGTATAATTTATTTAAATTAATATATAGAAATTTTGTTGTAAGAAGTATTTCTTAATGTTTTAATTTTAAAATATAAGTATATGGACTTTATTTTTAATCATCAAGAATTTATTATATGTGTTTTCAGAAAATTATTACCATTTAGTTTTATATATTCTTTATTATAATGATAAGTATTATATTAGTTAAATCGATTATTAAAAGGGAATCTTTCGTATAAATTACTTTTTATCCAATTTAACTCTTTTTTAATTTTATTATCAGTAGTATTATTAATTTTTTTATTATTAGACTTATCACTATTATTTAATTGGTTCTTTAATAATAAGCGACTTCTTAAATTTAATGATTTTTTCTCATATTTAAAATTTTTTGTTAGTTGACGAATTTTAGATTTTGCTTTGGAACTAACTACAAAATTTAGCCAAGATTCATTAGGATATGCATCTAATGAAGTAATTATTTCAATAGTTTGGCCTGTTATAAGTGGTTTAGATAATGGATAATATTCGCAATCTACACGTACTCCAATGCAGGTATGTCCTATATCAGTATGTACTGCATAAGCAAAATCTACTGGCGTAGCACCAGCAGGAAGTTCAATAATATGCCCTTTCGGTGTAAATACATATATTTCATCTAAAATAAGATCAGATTTAACATTTTCAATAAATTCAAAAGAGTTATCAGCATTTTGTTGGAGCTCTAATAAGCTTTGAAGCCAACGTTGTGCGCGAATTTGTATACTTGTATCCTTTTTATGGCTCCAATGTGCTGCTACACCCATTTCTGCCATATGGTCCATATCTTCAGTTCGAATTTGTATTTCAACTGGTATTCCATATGGACCAATCATAGAAGTGTGAAGTGATTGATATCCATTAGTTTTAGGAATGGCAATATAATCTTTTACTCGACCAGGGCGCGGTTTGTAAAGACCATGCATTTGACCTAATACTCGATAACAAGTATCAAGATCTTGTACTATAATTATAATATAAAAAGAATAAATATCCCTAATTGAATTTAAACGTTGTTCTTTTAAATGCATCTTACGATAGATTGAATAAAGATGTTTCTTTCGACCACTTACACGGCAAGTAATACCGGTTTCTTGTAAGCAATTATCAATTTCAGTAGTAATCTTTCTGATAATTTCTTTACGATTTTCACGTACAGTTTTTACAACTTCTTGAATTACACGAAAACGAGTAGGATAAAGTGTTTCGAAACTAAGTTCTTCTAATTCAATTTTTAAGTGACGAATACCAAGACGTTGAGCTAAAGGACTATAAATTTCTAAGGTTTCTAAAGCTATTCGTCGTTTTTTATCTGGTCTTAAAGCACTTAGAGTTCGCATATTATGTGTTCGATCAGCGAGCTTAATAAAAATTACGCGTATATCTTTTACCATTGCAATAATCATTTTACGAAAATTTTCAACTTGTTCTTCTTGTTTATCACGAAAATGTATTTTATCTAATTTAGATACTCCTTCTACTAGCTTAGCAACATTTTTACCAAATAGATTCTCTATATCTTGATATGTAGTCGACGTATCTTCGATAACATCATGGAGTAAAGCACCCATTAATGTTTCATAGTCGAGTTTCATTTTAGCTAAAATACAAGCAACAGCAATAGGATGAGTAATATATGGTTCACCACTGGAGCGCTTTTGACCTTTATGTGCATTACATGCAACAATATAAGCTTGGTTAAGGCAATAAATTTGCTCATCTGATAAATATATTTTTGTAATTTTATTAAGGCTTTCAAACAGATACAAGGTTTACCTGCAAATACTTTTAACGACGCGTTTCAACAATAGGAGTAACCGATTGTAAATGACTGGTTTCTTTTTCTTGTTGTGCCTGATGATCAGTTATATCCAAAATATGTTTATTGATTAAACCTTTTTCAATTTCACGTAATGCAATAACGGTTGTTTTATCATTTTCCTCCGAAACTAAAGGATTTTTATTGCCCGCTTGCATCTGACGTGCACGGCGTGCAGCTACTAAAACTAAATCAAAACGATTGCCAATTTTCTCTACTGCATCTTGAACCGTTACACGTGCCATAAATGTACTACTCACTCTATAGGAAAATAATAATTAAATTGTATAATACTAAAATTATTTTAAATTTCCAATAGTTTACTGATTAAAGTATGATGTTTTATTTTCTGGTGTTCTATACGCAACCGTTCTGCAAAAATAATATTTTTTAAATCAGATAAAGCTATTTCAAAATCATTATTTATAATTAAATAATCATATTCAGAGTAATGACTAATTTCTTTAATAGCTTGTTTCATTCGGTAAGAAATTACTTGCTCGTTATCTTGTCCTCTACTATGTAATCGACGATATAGCTCTTCTATCGATGGAGGTAATATAAAAATATTACGTACATTTGACATTTTCTGGCGAATTTGTTTTGCACCTTGCCAATCTATATCTAAGAATATATCAATTCCAGTAGCAAGCATATGTTCAATAGTAGATTGTGATGTTCCATAATAATGACCGAATACTTCTGCATATTCAAGGAAATCATTTGTAGCTATCATTTTTTCGAATTGTTTTTTTGAAATATAAAAGTAATGTTTACCATGGATTTCATCAAAACGTTTTTTACGTGTAGTATGTGAAATAGATAATTTTATATTGCATAATAGTTTTCTTGTTAAAAATGTTTGAATGAGAGTGGATTTACCTGTTCCGCTAGGTGCAGAAATAATATAAAGATTTCCTTTAAACATGTTTAGATTGCATGTGAGTTAAAAAATAGATGTATTTTTACACAAAATATATATATACTATTGTATTAAAAGTTATTTTTTATGATAACTTTTTTGATTATATGAATAGTTAAAAACAGGCAATTTAAGGCGAAAATATATTGCTAGTAAACGTGCAGAAAGACCAAAGAATAATGTAATTATTACTATTAAGTTTTTTGTTAGGTGAGTTTTTAATAATAGTATATATATCCAAGCTGATATAAAAGCAATACCAGCATATAGTTCTTGTTGAAAAATTAACGGAATACGATTACAAAACATATCACGTAATATACCACCAAAAACACCAGTAATCACAGCTGCAATAGCAGAGATAATTGATGCGTGTTGTGCATTTAATGCAACTTGTACACCTATAATAGAAAACACTACAAGTCCAATGGCATCTAATAGCAAAAATATTTTATATAAATAATTGATTAATGGCGCTAAGAACATAGTAATTATAGCTGCAATAGAAATTATTATAATGTATTCTGGATTTTTTACCCAGCTTAAAGGATAATTACCTAATAAAATATCACGTACTGACCCACCCCCTATTGCACTTACTAAAGCGATAACAATTACGCCAAATAAATCCATTTTATTTCTACCTGCTGCTAACGCACCACTTATGGCTTCGGCAGTAATACCTATTATATAAAGAATAGTTAATAACATAAAATACTTTTATAAATTGATAAATAATTTACAATATTTACTAATAAAATTCAAAATACTAGTTTTTTTTAATTCCATAGTATTAATATATATTTATATATAGTATGTTAGGATATAGAATTATATAGATAAAAAATCGATAAAATCTTCCTAATTAACCCATATTAAAAATTTACTATTTATTTTAAAATATTTAGATTTTTTTACAAAAAAATAAGCTAAAATAACTGAATAAAGTTTAATGATAAAATCAAATATGTCTTAAAGTTTTTAATTTTCTATAGCTATGTTAAAATATAATAATTATTATAAATACACGAAATTATATATATCATAATTAATTCTAATCAAATAAATATAGTAAAAGATATTTATTATAAAATAATTATTATATTTTACTATTCAATATTTTGAACTTGTTCTCGCATTTGTTCAATTAATACTTTTAATTCAATTGCTGAAGCCGTTATATCAGTGTTATTTGACTTCGATGCTAATGTATTAGATTCACGATTAAACTCTTGCATCATAAAGTCAAGACGACGACCAACAATTTCTTTTTTCTTTAAAATATGAAAAGTTTCTTTAACATGTGCATCTAAAAGATCTAATTCTTCAGTTATATCGATTTTTTGTGCTAGAATAACTAATTCTTGTTCTAAACGATTATTCTCTATTTGAATATCCGCTTCTTTTAATTTTGTAATAATGCGTTTGTGTTGTAATTTAAGTATTTCTGGCATAAGAATGCGTAATTTATGAATTTCTTTTAAGATATACTTAAGGCGTTGTTCAATAAATACTTTTAACATAGCTCCTTCTCTTTCACGTGATGCTATCAAATCATTAAGGGCATTATCAAGAGAAGTTATTAGATCTATATTGATAGGATGAAGATCCTGTTTATTTATTGAAATTACACCTGGCCAAGATAAAATATCTAGAGGATTAATCTCACCCTCATCACTTTGCATTTTAACCCAATTAGCAGCTTGAACTAACTGTTTAGCAAGTGATTTATTAATTAATAATTCACCTTGTAAGTTTGGATCAGTATTAAAATGTAAATTACATTCAATTTTACCGCGTTTTAAACGAGTTCGTATTTGTTCACGTATTACTGGTTCTAAATTTCTTAAGTATTCAGGTAAACGAATACAAATTTCTAAATAGCGATGGTTTAAAGAAAATAGCTCCCAGTAAGCTATACCCAATTCATTTTTAATTTCTCGATATGAATATGCAGTCATGCTACGGATCATAGTATAATACTCATTATAAAAAAATCTCTAAGTAAAAGTTATGATAAACTAGATATATACATCATAATAATATTTCTTAAATATATAAATAGTTATTTATTTTCATGTAAAAATTATGATTAAAAATAAAACAGTGAGAATAGATATGAATTTATACAATAATTAATTATTAATATAATTAACTGTTTGTTTATATTTGTATTATTATTTATAACTTTAAATATACTATATAAAATAAAATATACCTATAAGAAAAACTATGAGAAATAAGTTAATAATACTTATATATTTTATTTCTAGATATATAAAAATTAAATTATCTATTAATATTTATTTAGATTGCAGTTTATTCAATAAATAATTTTTTTTAATTAATATTTAAAGAATTAATTGTTATTAGTGAAGTTACTTTCAAGTAACTTCACTAATAACAATTAGAATAACTTTCTTACTGAGGAGTAAAGGATGCAGAACTTTCAGCATCAATTTATTGAATTCGCTCTTAATAAAGGCATATTAAAATTTGGTAAATTTACTTTGAAATCAGCTCGTCAAAGTCCATATTTTTTTAATTCTGGACTTTTTAATACAGGTCATGATCTAGCATTATTAGGACGTTTTTATGCACAAACTCTAATCAATAGCGGAATTGATTTTGATATACTTTTTGGTCTAGCTTATAAAGGTATTGCAATTGTAACATCTACTGTAATAGCTTTAGCTAATTATCATAATCGTAATGTACCTTATTGTTTTAATCGTAAAGAAATTAAAAATTATAGTGAAGGTGGTGTATTAATAGGTAGTACATTGCAGGGAAAAGTAATTTTAGTAGATGATGTTATAACTGCTGGTACAGCAATACGTGAATCTATGAATATTATAGCCACACATAAAGCTACTCTTGTTGGTGTATTGATCTCTTTTGACCGTCAAGAACGAGGAATGAGTAATATTTCTGCTATCCAAGAAATAGAGCGTGACTATAAATGTAAAGTTATTGCTATTACTACATTAAATCAGCTCATGTGTTATTTAGAAGATAAACCAGAAATGATAGATTATCTAATTAAAATATGTAAATATCGTAAGAAGTATGGTATTTAAATTTTTTTACATACATGTAGGAAAATTAAGAAGATTTAAAAAATAAATTTATTTATAATAAAAAATTTTATTATTAAAATAATATGTATAAAAAATAACATAAATTATGAATTTTTATTTATGTTATTTTTTAAATAACTATCTTCTTATATATTTAATTTTTAAAAGTTTTATATTATTAGTAATAGTGAATAACCACTTAAAATATTAATGTTCTTATTTTAATTATTGATTACCAGCCAGAATGACCAAAATTTCCTGTACCGCGCATACTGTAATCAAAATTTTCTACTATATTAAACTCAACCTTTACTACTGGGATAAAAACTAACTGTGCTAGGCGGTTTCCAGGTTGTAGTGTAAAACTTTTTTGGCTACGATTCCACACTGATACCATTATTTGTCCTTGATAATCTGAATCAATTAGACCAACTAAGTTACCTAGTACAATTCCATGTGTATGACCAAGACCTGAACGAGGTAAAATAACTGCTGATATACTTGGATCATTAATATGTATTGCTAAGCCAGTAGGTATTAATTCAGTCATACCTGAAGGAATTTCTAATTCATTGTTAAGACATGCTCGTAAATCTAATCCGGCAGAACCAATAGTTGCATAAGCTGGTAATTCAAAGTCATTACCTAATCGTTTATCAAGAATTTTTATACTGACCTTTTTTATCATAACGAATTATAATCTCATCTATCAATTGTTGACCAAGCAGTTTTTTATTATTTAGTGGCAAAATTTTATTTCCATCTTGCCCAAAAAGATATAAAATATTAGTATCACTATTAAATCCTTGTTTTTTTTGTGCTATAATGTTTGCACAAATTAAATCTAAGTTTTTTTGTTTGCGTTTTCTTTGCGCATATTTTTCTATATCATGTGTTTCTGCAGCAAAACCAACAACAAAAGGCCGTTTTTTTTGCATAGATGCTACCTTTGCTACGATATCAGGATTTTTTATTAGTTTTAATGTAATGTGATCATCATTTTTTTTTATTTTTTTAAAAGCGATATTCGCTCCTCTATAGTCTGCTACTGCTGCACTGGCAATAAAAATATGTTGTTTTTTTATTTGTTTCATGACAGCTGCTTCCATTTCTAAAGCACTATTAATATCTATACGTTTTATTCCAAGAGGAGTTGGTAATGTTACTGGTCCAGTAATTAAAGTTACCTGTGCTCCACGTTGTGCTGCAGCAGTTGCAATAGCAAATCCCATTTTACCAGAACTATAATTACTAATATAACGAACTGGATCAAGTGCTTCATGAGTTGGCCCAGCAGTAATCATAATATTTAAATGTTGCAAATCTTTAATAGAACTAGCCCATTTTACTACGTAAACTAAAATTGTTATTAAATTAATCATACGCCCAGGACCAATATCACCACATGCTTGGCGGCCGATATCAGGTCCCCAAATTAACATACCACGTTGATATAAACGTTGAAGATTTTCTTGAGTTATTGCTGCACTATACATTTGTTGATTAATTGCTGGTACTATAGCAATAGGTTTATCACTGGCGAGACATACTGTAGTTAGTAGATCATTACTCATACCTAATGCTATGTTTGCTATTAAATTAGCAGTAGCAGGTACTATTATAATCAAATCAGGCCATTTTGCTAATTTTATATGATTTATTGTATTTTTTAATACAGGATTAAATAAATCATCAAAGACTGGATGTCCTGATACTACTTGTAAACTAAGAGGAGTAATAAAAAACTTAGCAGCTTCTGTCATCATTACACGAACTTTTGCGCCATAATTTTGTAACATTCGCACTAACTCTGGTACTTTATAAGCTGCTATACTGCCACTTATTCCAAGCAAAATTTTTTTCCCAACTAATTTTGTCATCTCTTCTCTCATTTTAATCTGATTACATCCATGTTATAAGTAATATTTATCATATTCTAGCTATAGATCTTTTATCTACTAAATATTTATTAAAAGCGTATATAATTATTAATTATTATTTTCTTTGATTTAAAAAAAAGAAAAGATGCATTCATTAGAATGGAAACGTTAAGTTTTTATAAATTAAAAATTATTTATTTAACAATTCATGATTACTGTAGGAATTTTATTCCTTATTAAAATTAAAGACTATAACAACACACATGAAAATAAAATTATATAAATTAAAATTATTAATATTTTATCATAATTAAATCACAATTTTAATATTAATTTATTTTGTAATAAAAATAGATTGATTAAATTATTTAATAAGAATTCAAAAATAATTACTTAAGAATTTTATTCTATTTTTTTATTGAAATAGTATGAGTATTTATAATTATATTTTATGAGAATATAATTAAATATATTAATGTTAATCATTTATGTAATACGTGAATATAAAATATTCATATTATTTATTTATACAAATTAATTACTAATGCATAATATTTTTTATACTAGACATTACCTATGATCTAAAATATAAATAAAATTATTTAAAATGATATTTTTTATTTAAAATACATAAATAATAGATAAATAATAAAAAGTATTATAAATTAATATTTATAGTTAATTATATCTTATATTTGTTTTTAGATAAATGATTTAAATAAAATCATCTATATTAATTTATTTTTAATAAAATTTGCTATGAATAAATAAAAGTGTTATATTGATAAATATTATATTATATTATATTATATTATAGATATAATATAATATAATATAATATATTTTGGAGAATTATTTATGGCAAGACTTTGTCAAGTCACTGGAAAACGTCCGGTAACCGGTAACAATAGATCTCATGCAATGAATGCTACGAAACGTCGTTTTTTACCTAACTTACATTCACACCGTTTTTGGATTGAGAGTGAAAAACGTTTCGTTACTCTTCGTGTATCTACTAAAGGTATGCGTATCATTGATAAAAAAGGTATAGAAATTGTTTTAACTCAACTTTGTACAAATGGTAAAAAATAATATAAATAAAAGGTGATGTAGTATGTCCAAGAGTAAGGGTAGTCGAGAAAAAATAAAACTTATTTCCTCTTCTAATACAGGTCATTTTTATACAACGACTAAGAATAAACGTAATAAGTTAGAAAAATTAGAACTCAAAAAGTTTGATCCTATATTACGTAAGCATGTCATTTATAAAGAAGGTAAAATTAAATAATTTTGATATTTGAAGTTTTCTTTTTCTTTCCAAGTATTTTTTTCAAGCATTTAAAGGAAATAAAATGCCTGAATTACCTGAAGTAGAAACTATTCGACGTTCTCTTGAACATAACTTAGTTGGTAAGACTATTATACGTGTTTTTATACGTAACATACGCTTAAGATGGATAGTGCCGAATGAAATCCATTGTTTAAACAAACAGCTTGTTTTAAGCATAAGTCGTCGTGCTAAATACCTTTTATTAGAATTACCAAAAGGGTGGATAATAATTCATTTTGGTATGTCTGGTAGTTTACGGCTCGAATCTTTCGAACAGTCTCCTATAAAACATGATCATATTGATTTAATAATGTCTGATAATAAAATTCTACGATATAACGATCCACGTCGGTTTGGTGCCTGGTTATGGAGTAACGATTTAGCAAGTAGTAATGTGTTATCTAATCTTGGTCCAGAACCACTAAGTGATGAATTTAATGCTGAATATTTATTCAACAAATCATTTAATACACGTACATTGATTAAACAATGGTTAATGGATCCTAAAGTTGTAGTAGGCATTGGTAATATTTATGTTAACGAATCTCTTTTTATTGCAGGTGTATTACCTAATCGATTAACTATGAGTTTAAATAAAAAAACAATAATATTACTTGTAGATGCTATTAAAACTACACTATGCAGTGCTATTGAGCAAGGTGGAACTACACTACGTAATTTTTTCCATATTGATAATAAACCAGGATGCTTCAATCAGAAACTACGAGTATATGCTCGTGCTGGAAAGATGTGTTATACATGTAAAACATTAATTTGCAAAAATAAACAAGGACAACGTAGTACTTTTTGGTGTCCTCGTTGCCAAAGTTAAATAATTTTTAAGTTTGTGTTAATTTGGTTAATAGTGCTTTATGTACTACTTCAGGTAAGAATTCATGAATATTTCCAGCATAATTTGCTACACTTGCCACTTCTTTTATTAATGAAGAAGATATAAAAAAATTATTCTCTGAAGGCATAAGAAATATACTCTCAAGTGATGGAAATAAATGACGATTCATTTGTAGTAATTGTAGTTCATATTGAAAATCAAAAATAGTACGTAATCCACGTATTATAAACTTAGTATTATATTCTTTTGCAACTTGTACCATTAGATCTTTAAAACCGATTATCTCGATATTAGATAAATGTGTTGTAACTTGTTTTACTAAGTCAATGCGCTCAGTAAGGCTAAATAAAGGTTTCTTATTATAACTATTTGAAATAGCTATTACAATATAATCAAAAATTTGTGTAGAACGAGTAATAATATCTAAATGTCCTAATGTTATGGGATCGAAAGTACCAGGATAAATAGCTCTTGTATTCACAATGATTCCTGTTTAGATGAGTGATATAATGCCCATAACGCAGAATATTTATTGAAAGTATATTGTGCGTTAACCATAGCTAAAATCCATCCTTGTTTACCATCAAGAAAAGAAGAGCGTAATACTAAAGTTTTAAAAAAAGCACCTAATGTGTGTATAAAAATAGATTGCAAACTATAATGTTTACTTAGCTGAAAATGATACTGTGCCCAAGCTTCAGCATAATTTAGTTGTTTATGCTGAAAAGTGATTAAATCACGACAAGTAAGATGTTGTAAATATCCTGGAAGATTAATGATATGTGCATCTTTTTTTATATCAAGAGATTCATGTACTAAATGATCATTATAAGTAAAGCTACATGGATAAAGACGTATTACCCTATCTGGATACCATCCGCTATGTCGCATAAAACGACCAAGGAATAAATTATTACGTTCTAGACTATAAACTTTATTGAAATTAGGACTTTGTTCTAATATTTGTTCTATTACACTTCTGAGTTCTGGAGTTACTCGTTCATCGGCATCAATCATTAATATCATATCTCCAGTAGCAAAAGATTGAGCACGTTGGCGTTGTTTACCAAAACCATCCCAAGTTCGAGTTTGATATACTTTAGCACCGTACTGACGTGCTATATCAACAGTAGTATCACTACTATCAGAATCTAATACTATAATTTCATCTGCCCAACAAACTGAAATTAGTGCTTCTCTTAGAATTTTAGCCTCATTCTTGGTAATTATTACTACAGATAGTCGTTGTTTTTTATGCATAAATTATTAAGCTCGTGGTGGTAAATAAGGTTCGAGTAACTGTAGTAAACGCTGCAATGTACCTTGATTTTGATATAATATTAATGCTGCATTGTAACCATATTGATTTCTATAGTTTTTATTTTCTAATAAAGTAGTGATTTCTTTTTCTAAGGATTTCTTATCTTTTACTATGATTAAGCCTTTTCCCTGATATAGTTTACTACAGATATTTTTAAAATTCCATATATATGGTCCCGTTAATATGGGAATGGAATATACAGCTGCTTCTAAAGGATTATGCCCACCACATTTTACTAAGCTACCGCCAATAAAAGCAAGATCGGCAATTCCATATAATAACATTAATTCACCTATAGAATCTACAATTACTACTTGTGTAGTACTAGAAGGAATTTTTCCACTACTACGAAGAATAACTTCGAAACCAAGTTTATATGTTAAGTTAAAAACTTTTTTAAATCTTTGCGGATGTCGTGGTACCAATACTAATAATAAATGAGGAAATTTTAGAAGTAAACTTTGATATACGGATAACACAATAGCTTCTTCACCTTCATGAGTGCTAGTTACTATCCAAACTAGACGGTGTGATGCCCATTGATATCTTAATTTCATTGTTTTGTTTATAAGTTCAGGTGTTATATTTATATCAAATTTTAGACTACCAATGACTTTTAAATGAGTATTTTTTAATCCTAAATTAAGGAAATGATGGCCATCTTCAACGCTTTGTGCAGCTATCATTGTAATCCGTTGTAGTAAATTACGCATAAAAATTCCAAGTTTTTTATACTTTCGAGCTGAACGTTTAGATAATCTAGTATTGGCAATTATTAGTGGAATTTTATGGTGATGAAGAATATAAATAATATTAGGCCATAATTCAGTTTCTAGTATTATTACTAATATAGGTTGAACTATATTAAGAAAACGATGAATTGATCCTGGAAGATCATAGGGTAAATAGGAATGATATACTTCTTTACCTAATATTGATGTAACTTGCTCTGAACCTGTTGGTGTCATAGTAGTGACAGTAATTGGCAGATTAGGATAATAATGACGTAATGAACGTATTAATGGTATTGCAGTTAAAGTTTCACCTACTGACACTGCATGCAATAAAATTCCGTGTGGTTTTATTTTAGTCATACAGTATCCATAGCGTTCAAACCAGCGTTTACGATATGATGGTTCCTTTATGCTACGTATCAATAGATATATCCAAATCAATGGCTGAATTAAATAAAGTAATAATGTATATAAAAACATCATAATGATATTTCTAAAAATAGAAACTATAAAAAATATTATAGAATAAATTATTATTGAATAATATAAAGATATAAAGATTATATATCTAGTTATCTATCTATTTAAAACTTTATAGTAAAGTGAAATCATTGCTTGTACTAAATTTTCCTTATTAAAAGATTTAACTTTACACAGGGCAGCTTGACCCATCGTAGAATTTTCTGATAAAGACGGTGTTTCTAATATAGCATCAGTTAGTGTTTTTATATCTAAAGCATCACATACAAATCCCTCCTTAGCAGTATCAATAAATTCTGCAGCACCACATGTAGTACTAGTTATTACTGATAGCCCACAAGACATAGCTTCTAAAACTACATTTGGACAAGGATCATATAAAGTAGGTAATAATAATGCATCTGCAGCGTGATAAAATGGTTGTACATCTTTTTGTATACCTACAAAGCGTAAACGATTTAAACAATTAAGTTGATTTGCTAATTGTTTATAACGTAATATTTTTTTATCCTGTCCTACTATTATTAAATAACGGTTACTATTTGCAATAGCTTCAATTGCTGCTTTTAAACCTTTCCTTTCAAAACCAGAACCAACATAAATCATTACAGTAGAATTTATTGGTAAATTAAGTTGTAAACGTGAAGAGTAACGTACATATTCTGTAGCAGGCTGAAATTTTTTGTTATTAACAGTGTTATATATAACATAAATTTTTTTACTATCTATTGAAAAATAACGTAATATATCTTGTTTAACCATTTTTGAATTACAAATAACTACCTTCAAACCATGATCATTAAATAAATTAGCTTCAGCTTGTAATACATAGTTATGATAAGGGCTTAAAATAGAGGTAAAACGTTGCTGCCAAGACGATTTAATACGGGATCGTTGTTCTAACCATGCTCTATGTACTCCATCACCTGCACGAAAAATATCACATCCAGCAATACGTTCATGGCTTTGTACAATATCAAATTTTTCTTTTTCCCAGTATTTTTTTGCAGCATTAGCAAAACTACGCTCACGTAAAATACGGTGGATTTTTATAGGATTACAAATGTGTATATGCCAAGTAGAACCAAGAGTTTTTTGCCAATTACGTGTAATAATATTTAGTTCAAGTTGTTCATTATTTAATGTTTCTAACATAGATGAAATGAATCGTTCAGCACCGCCATCTAATCGATATCTTTGTCTAACAATTGCTAGACGTATTTTACTCATGTAAAAAGCTCCTTGCTGCATTAACTACATCTACAACAGGAATACTAGAAAGATATCGCTGATTTGTTTTGGTATCAATAGAATCAGGTAATGGTAATGGAGCATAATGACCAGCCCAAATAATTTTATTATTATCCCCCCATGGCCACCATTGCTGTAGTTTAGTTGGACCAAACAATGCAAGGCAAGGTGTTCCTAATGCCGCAGCTATATGCATTGGAGCAGAATCAACTCCTATAAATAACTGTGAAAAATCTATTAGCGCAGCTAGTTGAGGTAATGATAATTGACCAGCTAATGATATAATATTTTGGCTATGGCATAATGATTTAATTTTAGCAACCATGGCCATTTCTTTTTTTTCTGATGAAGATGTTAACATAATAGTATATCCGTCATTTGAAAGTATATCAATGAGTTGTGCGAATTTTTCATCGTCCCAGCATTTAAATAACCACCGTGAAGTAGGTTGAACTACAATAAATGAATTCTTTATTTGTTGTAGTTCTAATATAGATTTTACTTTTTGTCTATCCGCCATACTGAAATGCATAGAAGTTTTAGCATTTTTAATGCTAAAACCAAGAGGTGTTAATGCTGACATATTTTGTTCAACAGTATGTAATTGGTGGTGCTTATCAGTAGTCACAAGTTGATTATGACACCAACGCCAAAGCATATTGTCCCTTTTTTTAAAAGCGAAACCAATGCGAACCATTGCACCAGATAAACCAGTAATAACAGCACTTCTCCATTGATCAGCAAGGTTAATAACTAAATCATAATGGTATGCACGTACTGTTGATACTAATTCTGCTTCATGGCAAATTTTTTGCCAACAGCTTTCATTCTTCCAGTTACGATCAATCATAAGCAATTGACTAATTGCTGGATGTGATTCTAAAATTGGTCGTGTTTCTTTATATAATAAAACATCAATATTAGCTTGGGGATAATGTTGTCGAAGAGCATTAATAGTAGGTGTAATTAGAAGTATATCACCATGGTGTCGAAGTTTAATTAATAAAATATTTTTTGGTATAAATTTGGTTGGTATCTGACTTGTCATACTCAATAATCTTAAAATTCAATGAGCTGATTGTATTGTAGGGTAAATCCTTAGAGTTGAAACATCTATAGCGCTTATTTTGCGTCAGTGATAATACATTATAGTATTAAAAAGAAATTATTTCTATTGTTGATTCATTTTATATTTTAGAAATAAATAGAATTTATGTAAAAATTTTTTTAGTTATTTATTAATTTATAGTTTTAAATATATAATGGTTTTATTGTATTCAAACATGCATTTTGCGATTAGATTTTAACATAAAATTATTTATGTTTTTTATAAAGGGAATAAAAGTGATTAATGCCTCTTAATTTTATGATCATTAGATATGTCTAATTATCATAAAAACTTTTATATATTTCATTATGTAATTTATGTATATAATTTTATTTTTATATTTTAAATAATATATTTTTTATCAAATTTTTTTATTAATAGTAATATTTACTGAAATATGTTAATTATTATTAATAATATATTTCTATTGACTAAAGAAATAATTATTACACAGTATATAATGTAGTATAATTATCAATTAGTATGCAATACTAAAATAAATTAACTTAATAAGTTTATTTATTTTAAAACTAAAAAATTATTTTTAATAAATTTTTTAATTTTAAATATTTTTTCTTCATCTACATTAAATAAAAATTTTGTATCATATTCAAATTTAGATTTTGTAGAAAAAACAAAAGTAGAAGCTGGAATATTTTTAGCACCAATGAAAAGAACATTATTAATAGGACGTTGTTCTTTAATTTCACAAGGACCATAAAACATTATAATTGGGATATTCTGTGAATCAGCGATATAAGCATTCCCTGAATCTGAAGAAATATAAATGTGCATTTGAGAAATTGCCCATGGTACAGCTTCTAAATTAAATTGTCCGATTAAGTTTATTATATTTTTTTTATTTCCTATTAATTTTATTAATTCATTAAAGTATACTTGTTCTTCAACAACACCAAATATAAAAAATATGCAGGGTAATTCTTCAAGTGAATTAATTAAATCACAAAAGATTGAACTAGGAATAGTTTTAGATTTATTACCAGCAGAAATACTAATACCAATTTTTATTTCTTTTATAGGAATTCTAAGTGCCTGTGGTATATAAGTTGGTATATATAAAGGTGAAGTAGCATATTTAGGAAAATCTTTATAACAAAAATTACGATTAATTAATTTAAGATAACTATTAAGTGTTAAATCTTTTTTTCTATGCTCTACTATTCCTAGAGCACTATAATAAAAAATTTTATGATATGGCTTATATGCATATGTTTTTAAAAACTGTTTATTTGGTGCATTGCATAATGATGCAAAGAAAAGATTTATACTATTAGGATGGACAACATAAATATTATCATAGCGATTTATTAATTTAATTAATAGTATAATGATATGAATAACACTACGTTTTGCATCTTCTATTAAATAATATTTATGAATATTATCATCGTGGCATGCTAGTGGCTCTACAATACTACTAATAAGAACATCTGAATGACCTAATGCACGTATCATAGGAGTAATATTAATAAAATCACCTATTTTTGCTGTTTGAATAATTAAATTTCTTCCTGTTGTTTTTTTAAAAATAAGAAATAGTTTTTGAATAGGAAGTAAAAATAAGTATAATAAAACGTAATTCATAAAGAGTTATCAGCTATAATAGACTTGAGATGAGATAAAACGTAATCTACTTTTAAGTCCTTTAATATACAACTAGGAGAAATAAGTATAATTTGGTTTTTACCATACACACCTATTCTTTTAGGATTAGTTGGACCATATAAAGTAATGTTAGGACGATTTAATGCTGCTGTTAAGTGACTTAAACCGGTATCTACTGATACAACAGCATGTGCTCCGATTAATTGTTTAGCAAGTTGTTCTACTGTTAAACGAGGTAAAACTTCTACATTTTTAAATCCTTGAGTAAGTCTTAATGCACGTTTATATTCATGTTCTGTACCCCAAGGTAATTTAATTTGTAGAAATGTCGGTTGTATTTTTTCAATTAATTCGCGCCAATGTGATTCTGGCCAATGTTTATTAGTACGCGTAGTAGAATGTAGAAATATCAAATACTGTTCAACATGATCAGATAATGATGAAATAAAATAATCAAGAATAGTGTAATTACCTTCAATTTTTGGTTTTTTATAATCCAAGCTTTTTGCAAACTGTTCTCGTATACGTTCTACTGCATGCTGTTGTTTATTAATATGATGATGTTTATCATACCACCAAGTTGCAAGAGGTTCTCGAATACTATGTCTATTTTGACCATGTTTTTCACCTCTAGATAAACGTGTTATTAAAAATGCACTTTTAATTAGTCCTTGTGCATCTATTACAGCATCATATTCACGTGACTGTAGTTCATTTTTAAAATATAAACGTTCCTTACGATTCTTATTACTAAACCAATTTTTACGCCATCGACGAATTGCAACTGGTATAACTTTATCTACAGAAGGATGCCAATAAGGAATTTGAGCAAAATGTTCTTCTACTACCCAATCAAAACGAATACCAGGAAGTTCATGCATAGCATCAGTAAGAGCTGGTAAAGTATGCAATATATCTCCCATAGAGGAAGTCTTAATAATTAAGACGTGCATATTTACTCCTAGTCTAGATTCAATAAAGTAATTAGTTCTTGATGAACTCTTGAAGGATTAATATCAATTAAGCTTTGATGATAACCATATTTTCTATCACTATAGCGTACTTTATAATATCCTCCAATTAGACGAATAACACGTGCTTTATGAGATAATGGAGGCGTAAAATCAGGGTTGCTTGGACCATATAAAGCTACTAATGGTCGATTTAATGCTGCAGTAATATGCATTAAACCAGAATCATTACTAACTACTGCTACACAATGGGCTAAAAGAATTACTGCTTCTTCAAGTTGTGTCTGTCCCACTAAATTTTTACAGTGTTTACGAGATGATTCTAATAACATTTGTATAATAGCATTGCCTATTTTATGATCTTTTATTGATCCCAATAGAATTAATTGATAACCTTCTGCAATTAATTGTTCAGCTAAAGCTGCATAATGATAATGGGGCCAGATTTTTGCTGGCCCAAATTCTGCACCAATACAAAAACCTATTATTAAACGATAGTTTGATAATGCAAATTTTTTTATTATTATTTGTTTTTCATCTTCATTAACTACTAATTTTGGCCATAATATAGGATGTGGTAATTGATGAGAAAAAGTAGATGATTCATCATATCCTAATGCAATATAGCGTTCTACCATCATTGGAAATTCAACTTTATTTAATATACGTATGTCATTTAATACTAAATAGCGCATTTCCCCTCGCCAACCAATACGATGTTTAATTCCAGCGAAAAATGGGATTAATGCTGATTTAAAAGAATTAGGTAATACATAAGCGCGATCATAATTATTAGTTTCTAAAGATTTACCTAGATAATATCTTTTTTTCAGTGCTAATATACCGTGGTCTAATGGCATATTTAATGCACTATCTACTTCTGGCATTCTTGATAATAATGGATGGCACCATGCTGGCGCAATTACATCAATAATTGACTCATTATATTTAGTTTTAATTGTACGATAAAGACTTTGTGACATTACCATATCACCAATCCAAGATGGACCAATGACTAAAATTTTTAGCATTAAAAGTATCCTGTAGTTATTTTAAGAGTTTAACCATGACATATATTCCTTAATTCCTGTCGTTAATTTTTTAAATGGTTTATTATAACCAACCATAATTAGTTTACTAATATCAGCTTTTGTAAAATATTGATATCTTTCTCTTAATTTTTTAGGAAATGGAATATATTCGATTTGACTTTTTTGATGATATTTTAATATCATTTCAGCTATGTCTTTAAATGATACATCATGACCAGTACCGCAATTATAAATACCAGAAATATTATTTCTCCAGCACCATAAATTTATAGCAACTATATCATCTACATGAATAAAATCACGACGAAAATTATTACTACCTTCAAATAATTGTGGATTTTTTCCTTTTCGTATTTGTGAATTAAGATGATATACTATACTTGCCATATTACCTTTATGTCCTTCATATGGACCGTATACATTGAAATACCTTAATCCACATATTGATGAATGTGCTTTTGGTATAACTTGACGGACATAATTATCAAATAACATTTTTGAATAACCATATATATTAAGAGGTCTCTCATACTGGCGTTCTTCAATAAAATATTTATGTTCGTTTCCATAAGTAGCAGCAGAAGAAGCATATATAAATGGGATATTTTGCTTAATACAGAAGTGTAGTAAATATTTTGAATACTCATAATTATTATTCATAACATATTTACCGTCCCATTCAGTTGTTGTAGAACATGCACCTTGGTGGAATACGGCTTTAATTGAATTCAAATGTTGACTAGAAGATATAATATGCTTAAGCAGCATATCTTTATCAATGTAATCAGCTATATGTCTATGTACTAAATTTATAAATTTAGTACCATTTTTTAAATTATCAACCACTAAAATATTAGTATGGCCACGTTCATTAAGACCTTTAATCAGATTACTACCAATCATACCAGCACCGCCTGTAACCATGATCATTGAATTTACCTTGGAAATAAAAATAAGAAAAGAAACATTAATTATTATATGTTATCTAATAATTTAGATAAATAAATTGTAGTATAATTACTAATTTTTAATAAAAGTATTTATTTTAAGATAACTATCTATAATAATTAATATATAAATTAAATGTTTTAATTCTTATTAAATAGTTTATGATAATTAAATTAGTTGAATAAGTAATATAGATTATTATATAAATAGAAAGATTTAAAATAAATAGGTAATTTTCTTTGTTTATTGCAGTAAATAACATTTTATTTTTTGTTTTAGATTTATTAAATATAAAACTTATGAATTAAATATTTAATAGATATGAAGATTATAAACATATTAATAATATCGAAATACTTTTTATTTTGGTTATCATAAATCAGTCATAAGCCATAGATTTATATTTATTGTAAATAACATTAATGCCTGACATCTTAACACTATCTTTTATATATTTTTACTTAATTAAGTAAATATTAGTAATTTAAATATAATTAAATATTTTTTTAGTAAAAAATCTAATAATTATTTAATGAAGTAATGATTTTTTAGAAAATAACAATTTTCTTTATTAAAAAATTATTTGTTATTTTTTATTTTAAAATTTTCATTAATTTATATGAATAATTAAAAATTCATTTTATGTAAAATGAATAACATCTTTACATTAATAAATAAATATATTATTTAAATAATTAGATTATTTTTAATTTTATTATTTTAGTACTAGTATTTAATTAATGATTACAATTATTATTGTGTTTATTATATTATGTAAATGATAGCATATAAACCATTATTTTATTAATCATCAATACACTTATATATTAATTCAAATGAAGAAAATAGTTTCTTACTTATTTAAAACTTTCTTTATTTATAGATTTAGTATTTTATGCTTATATTTAGTTAAAAACTAATACCAAAAATATTATTTTTTATTTTTTATTTTTTATAATAAATAAATGATTAAATTAAATTAATTAAATAATTTATGATATAATGATTTTGTATGATTCATAAAATCATTAATCTAATAAAAAAGAGTATTTTTTTAATTCTTACCTAAAAATTAATTTTAATTATGTTTTAAAAGAATTTTTAAAAAATAAATATGATTTTTTTACTCATAACTATATATTTAAAATTACTGATAGTAATGTTACATTGATATTTTATTCTAGTTTATTAATTGATTAATTAGGTTGGAGTTATTAGTTATTTATGCAAAAAATTCTACAATTTGTAAGTAATCATCCTATTCTTAATTTAGTATGGATCATTTTTTTAATCCTCATTTTTGTAACTTTAATAAAAGAAATATTTTCAAATATAAGGAATATTAACACTAGCGAAATGATCCACATCATTAATAAAGAAAAGGCAATGATAATAGACGTTCGTTCATATGAAGATTATAAAAATGGACATATTGTAGGTTCTATACATATAGTAGGAGAAGATATAAAAAAAAGAAAGGTAAATGAATTAAAAAAATATAAATCTACACCTATAATAGTTGTGTGTAACACCGGACAACATGCTAGTGTTTTAGCAAGAGAGTTAAGTACTTTAGGTTTTATTCAAGTTTTTGTATTAAAAAATGGAATTAATGCTTGGAATAATGATAACTTACCACTAGTAAAATTACACAACTAATATTAAAATAATAATTAATATAGAGAATACATAAAATATAGAGGTATATACTCCATTAAACTATCCTTATTGGTATTATATAAAAATATTTTCTTCTCATAAAATCGTTTTGAATAAAAATTCAATAAAATATATAGAAATAATTATACCTAGTAAAGTGCAATATAGTTTTTCAAATTTTCATTAATTCTTAATATACTGGTGATTATAGCGATATTTACTCATTAGATTCGTATACTAAATTCGATTCTTTTTTTATTTATAAAATTTAGGTTAGATAATTGTGATTCATAGGCTCTAGTTATGTCATTACATAATACTAATGAAATGCATTTTCAAATTCAACGTATTTATACTAAAGATCTTTCTTTTGAAGCTCCTAATGTTCCACATATATTTCAGAAAGAGTGGGAACCAGAAGTAAAATTAGATTTAGACACGTCATCAACTCAACTTAGTGAGGAAGTTTATGAAGTTATTTTACGTGTTACTGTAACAGCTATTGTGAGTGAAGAGACTGCATTTTTATGCGAGGTACAACAAGCAGGTATTTTTATTATTAAAGGCATCGAAGGTACTCAAATGGAGCATTGTTTAGGTGCATATTGTCCTAATATTCTATTTCCTTATGCACGTGAATGTACTACTAACTTAGTATCTCGTGGCTCTTTTCCTCAACTAAACTTAGCACCAGTTAACTTTGATGCTCTATTTATAAATTATTTACAACAGCAAAATAAAAATGAAAATGAAAATGAAGAATCAAATCAAAGTCAGAGTAACTCATGACTAAATGTAATTCTTCTATCGGTGTAATAGGTGCTGGATCTTACGGTACAGCTTTAGCTATAACATTAGCTCGTAATCATAATCAAAAAGTATTACTATGGAGTCATAATCAACAAAGTGTAATACGACTTCAAGCTGATAGATGTAATACTTGTTTTTTACCTAATATATATTTCCCAGATAATTTAATTCCTGAATTTGATTTGGTCAAAGTACTACAAAATAGTAGAGATTTATTAGTAGTCGTACCAAGTCATGTATTTGGTGATGTACTTATAAAGTGTAAGCCACATTTGCGATTAGATTCACGGATTGTTTGGGCAACTAAAGGATTAGAAAAACAAACTGGACGTTTATTACAGGAAGTTGCACGAGAAATTCTTGGTAATAATATTCCATTAGCAGTTATTTCAGGTCCTACCTTTGCTCAAGAATTAGCTCAAGGATTACCAACATCTATTGTACTTGCATCAACTGATACTCAATTTGCTAAAGATTTACACTATAGATTTCAATCTGAAAAATATTTTCATATTTATAATAGTTCAGATATTATTGGTATTCAGATTGGAGGTGCAGTAAAAAATGTTATTGCTATTGGTGCTGGAATTTCTGATGGTATTGGTTTTGGTGCAAATGCACGTACTGCTTTAATTATTTGTAGTTTAGTAGAAATAAGTAAATTAGGTGTAGCTCTAGGTGCTGATTCTACAACTTTTATGGGTATGGCTGGTTTAGGTGATTTACTTTTAACGTGTACAGATGATAAGTCACGTAATCGCCGTTTTGGTATAATGTTAGGTCAAGGTAAAAGTGTTAATGATGCAAAATGTATCATTGGACAAATTGTAGAAGGTTATAGAAACACTAAAGAGGTAAAAGCGTTAGCTAATCGAGCAAAAATAGAAATGCCAATTGTTGAACAAATTTATCAAGTATTATATTTTAAGAAATCAGCTCGAGAAGCAGCTTTAAGCTTAATTAACCATAAGTAAAAAGAAAAACACCTAGAAATTTAATAAAAGAAATTATAGTTATAACCTGGGATATCCTATTATGGATTATTTACCGGGAGCAAATAGTCGATGTCTTATAAAAAATTAGATATAATATGGAGTAATATAAAAGCTGAAGCTAAAGAATTAGCTATCTGTGAGCCTACATTAGCCAGTTTTTATCATGAAACATTACTTAAACATGAAAATCTTGGTAGTGCTCTGAGTTATATGTTATCGAATAAATTAGCAAATTCTATTATGCCAGCTATTGCTATTCGTAAAATTGTAGAAGAAACTTATTATGAAAATCCTAAGATGATTATTTCTGCAGCTTATGATATTCAAGCTATATGTCAACGTGATCCGGCTATTAAAAAGTATTCAACTCCATTATTATACTTAAAAGGATTTCATGCATTACAGGCTTATCGTATCTGTCATTGGCTTTGGAACGAAAGACGTTGTGCTTTAGCAATTTATTTACAAAATGAAATTTCTTTCTCTTTCGCTGTAGATATTCATCCAGCTGCCAGTATTGGCCATGGCATTATGCTTGACCATGCTACTGGTATTGTCATTGGAGAAACTACGGTGATAGAAAATGATGTTTCTATTTTACAATCAGTTACATTAGGAGGTACTGGAAAAATAAATGGAGATCGCCATCCAAAAATTCGTGAAGGAGTAATGATTGGTGCAGGTACTAAAATTTTAGGTAATATAGAAATAGGACGAGGTGCAAAAATTGGTGCAGGTTCTGTAGTATTACAACCAGTACCGCCTCATACCACTGCAGCCGGTGTACCAGCACGAATTGTCGGAAAACCAATTAGTAAAAAACCTTCTATAGATATGGATCAACATTTCAATAGTAATATATTAGGTTTTGAATTTGGTGATGGTATATAGTAGTTTTTATAATAGATATTTAGAAATAAAACACATTAAATTACATATTATTAGCAATATTATATAGATAATTTTATTGACAATTTTTTATAGTGAATTATTAATAATTACTATTTTATTAGTATAAAATGTACCAATAAAATATATATATGAATGTTATTCATATTCTTATTCTCATTTCTTATTATAATTAAGATTCATTAATTATTCAATTATTTATATATCAAATTATTTTTAATATATTCACAATTATTCAAATTAAAAATTTAATGTAATTGTAATGCTAGTAATAAATGAACTGAATAAAGTTACATGATAATATATATAAAAATAAATATAATTATAATTTTTATAAAAAAATATTAATTATAATTTAAATTATTATTATTATTATTATTATTATTATTATTATTATTTATTTTTCATAAAAGTATTTTACTATCGAGTAATTCAGAGGTTGTCATGATAAAGAAAATCGGAGTACTAACCAGCGGTGGTGATGCTCCAGGTATGAATGCTGCGATTCGTGGAGTTGTACGCTCTGCTTTAAGCTCTAGCCTTAAAGTATTTGGTATCTATGATGGCTATCTAGGACTATATAAAAATAATATAACTATCCTTGATCGTTATAGTGTATCAGACATAGTCAATCGTGGTGGTACATTTCTTGGATCTGCTAGATTTCCTGAATTCTCTAATGAAAATATACGTCAGCTAGCTATTAAGAATCTAAAAAATCATGGAATTGATGCTCTAGTAGTAATTGGAGGAGATGGTTCTTATGTAGGTGCAAAGCGTTTAACGGAAATGGGTATTCCATGTATTGGTTTACCTGGTACTATTGATAATGATGTAGCTGGTACTGATTATACTATTGGATATTTTACTGCTTTAGAAACTGTAGTTGAAGCCATTGATCGCTTACGAGATACTTCTTCATCGCATCAACGTATTTCTATAGTAGAAGTTATGGGGCGATGTTGTGGTGATTTAACTTTAGCTGCAGCTATAGCCGGAGGATGTGAATTTATTGTTCTTCCTGAAATTCCTTATACTCGTGAAGAGTTATTATCTAAAATAAAAGCTGGTATTTCTAAAGGTAAAAAACATGCTATAATAGCTATTACTGAACATATATGCAATATTAATAATTTAGCCCAATATATTGAAGAAAAAACTAAGCGTGAAACTCGTGCTACTGTACTTGGTCATATTCAGAGAGGTGGAGCTCCTTGTGCGTATGATCGTATTTTAGCTTCTCGGATGGGAATATATTCAATTGAACTTCTATTGCAAGGATACGGAGGTCGTTGTGTTGGAATTCAAAATGAAAAAATGGTCCATCATGATATTATAGATGCTATTGATAATATGAAGCGTCCTTTTAGACTAGATTGGTTAGATACTATAAAAAAACTATACTAATTTTTTATAAAAAATTAATTAATCAAAGAATTTTATTTATCAATTTATGTAAATAAAAATTTCATATTATAAAAATATTTATTTTTTTGTTTTTTTAAAAAACTATATTACACCATAATTATTTAATTATATTAAGTTCTGATTTTAAATTTTTATTTGTAGTAGCAATAGCTCTTATTATAGATATAAAAACATTAAGTTTTAGCGAAGCACCGCCTACTAATATCCCATCAATATCAGGCTGCATAAAAAACTCAGTAGCTTTTTTTTCATCATTAACAGAACCACCATATTGAATAATTATTTGTTCAGCAATAGTAGTATCTTGTTTTTTAAGATAATTTCGAATAAAATTATGTACTTTTTGTACTTGTATTGGATTGGCTGATTTTCCAGTACCAATAGACCAAATTGGTTCATAAGCAATTACAGATTTTTGAAATGCTAAAATGCCTTGTGTTTTTAAAATTGCATCGATTTGATTACTACATACTTCTTCTGTTTTTCCTGCTTCATTTTCCTCCTGAGTTTCACCAATACATAGAACTGGTATTAAACCAGATTGTTTTAATACTTGAAATTTTTTAGCTACAAAATCATTTGTTTCTTTGTGATAAGTACGTCGCTCAGAATGACCTATAATAACATATTTTACACCAATATCTTTTAGCATATCTGCTGAAGTTTCACCAGTAAAAGCACCACACAAATTAATATCTACGTTTTGTGCACTTAAAGAAATATTTATATTAGAAATTTCTTGTTTTGCCAAGTATAAGTAAACAGCTGGAGGTGCTATTGCAATATCACAAAAAGAAATGTTAGACAATTCTGTACACAAAGATTTAATAAAATTTTTTGTTATGTTTTTATTACCGTTCAGTTTCCAGTTACCTATTATTAGTCGATGTCGCATTTTACTTCCTACTTATTTTTACTCTTATGTAATAAAATAATATAAAATAGTATATCAATATGATTATCTAATTATTTTATTCTTTATTAATTATAATTAGAATATTCTAATTAATAATCTATAAATAAGTTTGTTATTTTGATGAAAATAGTTATTTTATTACCAGTAACGCTCACTACTTATGTGGCCTGGTTTATGTTCTAAATGTTGATTCATATAACGTGTTTCTTTTAACAATAAATGAGTATCGTATACCATTTGTGGATTACCACAAAGCATTACATGACTATTTTCTGGATCTATAGATAAGCCAATATTACGTTCTAATTTTCCATTTCTAATTAATTGTGGTATACGTCCATGCAATGAATAATCACTATATTCTCTGCTTACTATAGTTTGAATATGTAATTTACCTAAGTAATTCTGCTGTAAATTTTTCATTAATAATAAAAAGCTGAGTTCAGTATTATAACGTACAGCGTGTACTAATACAATATTATTAAACCGGTTTAGGTCATCTCCTTGTTGTAGAATAGATAAATAAGGACCGATTGCAGTTCCAGTTGCTAACATCCATAAAGTATTACAATCAGGAATTTTGCTAAGAACAAAAAAACCAAATCCATTTTTACTTATCTGGACTACATCACCAGCATGTAAACTGTGTAAGTATGGACTCATTTTACCTTCAGGTATTTTTGCAATATAAAACTCTAACAATGAATCTTTTGGAGCATTAACATAAGAATAAGCACGTTGTATTCTTTTACCATTTATTTCTTGTGCTATTTTAGCAAACTGTCCAGCATTGAAATCATTAATTTCTGCTTCTAAACGTAGACTAAAAAGTGTATTGGTCCAATTTTTAATCTCTTTTACTTTAGCATTAACCCAGTTTACCATACTTACTCCTTTACGTTATATTATTTATATGAACATATAAAAATATTCTTGAATATATATTCAATTTTTAAAATTATAAGTTATTAGAAAATAACTATACATATTTTAAGGTTTAATTTCAATATAATAGTATATTTTATACTTAATATATTTAATATTATCTTGATTTAAGAGAATCAATTTTTTTAAAAAAAATAACGTTGTATATTTAAATAAAAAATATTTAAACATAAAGTTTAGTTTATTTTTAAATATTTTAAATATTTTAAATTTTTAAATTTATTAATTTACTAAAAATTATATATATCTAAATATATATATTTGACTATGTCATATACTTTATTTATTTATTTATTTATTTATTTATTTATTTATTTATTTATTTATTTATTTATTTATAAATTAACTTTTAAAATAATAAAATAAAAAGATTCCTAATAATTTTATTATATATATCAGACTTATATATATATTATTAATATATTAATATTATTAAAATAAAAATATTAAATAATACAAACTATGCCCGTATTAATGATATAATAGGGCATAATAAGTTAAAATTTTACTAGTCTATTATCTATAATATAAAACGACTAAGATCTTCATTTGAAATTAATTCGTCAAGATGCTTACCAACATATATAGAATCAATGATAATAGATTCTCCATTACGATCACTAGCATCATAAGAGATATCTTCCATTAGACGTTCTAATACAGTATGAAGACGACGTGCACCAATATTTTCAGTAGTCTCATTTACTTGCCATGCGGCTTCAGCAATACGTCGTATACCATCTTCAGTAAATTCCACGTGCATTCCTTCAGTTCCCATTAATGCTTTATACTGGACTGTTACAGAGGTTCTTGGTTCTGTGAGAATACGCTCAAAATCGTTTACTGTTAATGCTTGTAGTTCAACACGGATTGGTAAACGACCTTGTAGCTCTGGAATAAGGTCTGATGGACTAGCTACTTGAAAAGCACCAGAAGCGATAAATAAAATATGATCAGTTTTTACCATACCATGTTTAGTTGAGACAGTACATCCCTCTACTAATGGAAGAAGATCTCGCTGTACTCCTTCTCGAGATATATCAGCTCCAGAAGATTGACCTGCACGCTTACAAATCTTATCTATTTCATCTATAAATACGATACCATGTTGTTCTACTGCATCAATAGCATATTGCTTCAATTCTTCTGGGTTAACTAATTTAGCTGCTTCCTCTTCTATTAGTAATTTCATTGCCTCTTTTATTTTTAATTTACGTGTTTTTTGTTTTTGTCCACCTAAATTTTGGAATATAGATTGTAGTTGACTAGTCATTTCTTCCATACCAGGAGGAGCCATAATCTCAACTCCCATAGGTATTGCGGCAAGATTGATTTCAATTTCTTTTTCATCTAATTGACCTTCACGTAATTTTTTACGAAAAGATTGGCGTGTAGCAGGTACTTCATTACTTTCCTCTGATTGACCCCAATTATTTTTTGTCGGTGGTATTAAAACATCTAGAATGCGTTCTTCAGCCATTTCTTCAGCATGATATTTATTTTTATCTATTTCTTTATTGCGGACCATTTTAATAGCTGAATCAGTTAAATCACGAATAATGGAATCCACTTCTTTTCCAACATATCCTACTTCAGTAAATTTTGTTGCTTCTACTTTTATAAATGGTGCATTAGCTAATTTAGCTAGACGACGTGCAATTTCAGTTTTGCCCACTCCAGTTGGGCCAATCATTAGTATATTTTTCGGTGTCACTTCGTGACGAAGTTCTTCATCGAGCTGCATACGGCGCCAGCGATTACGCAGCGCAATTGCTACCGCACGTTTGGCACTATTTTGACCAATAATAAAGCGGTTAAGTTCGCTGACAATTTCGCGTGGAGTCATCTCAGACATAATTTTGTGATCCTTACGCCTTAGAGGATAATTCTTCTATGTTAATATTATGATTGGTATAAATACATATTTTGCCAGCAATATTCAGTGATTTTTCAACAATATCGCGCGCACTAATATCTGTATTTTCTAACAGCGCAAGTGCTGCTGCTTGGGCGTAAGGCCCTCCAGAACCAATCGCGATTAGATCATTTTCCGGTTGAACTACATCACCGTTACCGCTAATTATTAATGAAGTATTTTCATCTGCAACTGCTAACAATGCTTCGAGACGACGTAGTATTCGATCTGTACGCCATTCTCTTGCCAATTCAACTGCAGCCTTAACTAAGTGACCTTGATGCATTTTTAATTTACTTTCAAATAATTCAAATAATGTAAAAGCATCTGCAGTACCACCGGCAAAGCCTACGATTACTTTATCATTGTAAAGGCGTCGTACTTTTTTAACATTACTTTTCATTACAGTAGTGCCAAAAGTAGCTTGACCATCTCCGCCGATCACTACTTGGCCCTTCAATCGTACGCTTACTATTGTTGTCACAAGCAAATCCCTTGTTGCTGTTATGTGTAAAAAAAGAAAACTCATGCGCTTAGCAAGGAGTATCATGCAACTTGATATGGGGCACTATTAAGGGGTTTCAACCCCCTGATATGGAGGGAATACAGTTTTTATAGCCAAAAATATGTAAACGGTTAACTATACTATAAGCACTATTGCGATCTTTAAAGGGGCCTATTACTACACTATTCCAACCGTCTTTGCTATTAATATGGCTTTCAAAGCCTTGAAATGCTAGATGTGCATGTATAGATTCCGCTAATATACCCTCCTTAAATACACCACATTGTATAATCCAATGCTGTAAATTATTTTGCTCACTATGAGTATGAATATTATTATTCAATTTATTTTGTAAGTTCGGTGTTTGAGTTTTAGATTTACGGTTAATGAAAACTGTTTGATTTTTATCGTCTTTATTCGGTAATAAAATTCGCGATTTAGTTTTATCATTATTATTAATGATGTAATTTTTTAATAATGGCATTTTAATTTGATTATTTTCTAATTCTTTAATATACTTCCATCGTTCTTCCGGTTTAGGAGGAAGTATGCTGTCATTAATTTTATTATTTAAAGATGCTGACATATTTTTCTTTTGATAAGATGATACAAACCATAATTTATTGATGAATAATATCATAAATAATATAGCTGCAGTTATCATTATTAAATTTACAACGTTAGATTTGTTATTCTTTTTGTATCCTATTTTTTTCTTTCGTATTACCGTTGAATATTTTCTGCTTACATAATCTTTTTGTTCCACTTTACTTTTAATATCCTTTTAAAAATTAAATACTCAGTTGAAAATTAATTATATAAATTATAATAGAAAAGTATGATATTAAATATCACTACCTTAATATTAGCTTGAATAGCAATACTGATGATTTATTTTCTAAAAAAATTAAATCATTGATAGATTAAATTGATAGAGCAATTGGAATTACTATTACTATTACTATTACTATTACTATTACTATTACTATTACTATTACTATTACTAAATATTTCTTTATAAAATAAAGAATAACAAAAATATAATTATTCTGTAATTAAATTACATAAATTTTTTATAGCAAATATAAACATTTTTTTACTGATTATAATTTTAGTAATTAGATGTAAAAATATTAAGTTCTTTTATTTATTGAAAAAATCATTCTAATTAAAATTAAAAATAAAATTATTACTAATTTTTATAGTATTATATAAATTATAATTTAATAATCTGTAATTAACCAATATTATTATATATTAACTCATAATAATATTATATTTTTTATATTATTATACTTTAATTATATAACAATGTCATAAAAGTATAATAATACTTATTAAGTATAAGTATTTAGAAAGTATTTGAATTTTTCTTAAAAAGATATTTTTTTATATATAAATATAACATTAAAAGAGAGTGTTATGTTGTATTTATTTCTTAACTATATATTTTATATATAATTAAAAATTATATTGAATGAACGATTTAATCAGTCATTTAAAATTCATTAGATTAATTAACTTTCTATTGGATCAATATCTATTAACCATTTGATTTTACGAGTAATAGGTAATGTATAAATAAATAATAATGAACATTTGATTAATAGCTGCAAATGTTGTCGTGATGGATGTTGTATTAAAAGCTGCCATCGCCAACGTCCATTTTTTTTTGGTGTTAATGATGGTATTGGGCCCATTAACCATGTTTTCTTATCTTTATTAGGATTTATTTCTAACATGCTACGTAATTGAGTAAGAAATGTTTCTGCTTGACAGTTATCTATATCTTCAGCATGGAAAATTGCGTGGTTTGTCCACGGGGGTAATTGTACTAATTGTCTTTCTAATAAAGCTTGCTTAGCAAAAGAGAAATATCCGAAATGCATCAATTTTTTTAATAGTGGATGCTCTGGATGATAAGTTTGTAGTAGTACTTCACCTTGTTTTCCTGCTCTTCCTGTACGTCCAGCAACTTGTATATATAATTGTGCAAAGCGTTCAGTCGTACGAAAATCAGCAGAAAATAATGCATTATCAACATTTAATAAAGATACTAAAGTAACGTTAGGAAAATGATGTCCTTTTGCTAACATTTGTGTACCAATGAGAATATGGGCTCCACCTCTATGTATATTAAGAAAATATTTTTCTAATGTACATTGAGACTTAATATTATCACGATCAATACGTGAAATAGATATATTCGGAAATAAAATATGAAGATATTGTTCTAATTGTTCTGTTCCAACTCCAACTGGTATTATATGTGTTGATTTACAGTTAAAACATTGATTAGGAATAGTTTGTTTACTATTACAATGGTGACACCGCAATTGATGATTATATTGATGCAATGTATAATAACTATCACAAAGCTTACATTCAGCTACCCAGCCACATTCATGGCATATAAGAGCTGGAGAAAATCCTCGTCTATTCAGAAAAATTAACACTTGATTATCATTTTGTAAATGTTGCTTAATTTTCTTAAGCAATATTGGTGCTAAACCACTTTTAAGTTGTTGACCTTTAATATTAATAGTTTTATGTAATGTGGGTTTTGCATTACCAATACGTTTAATAAGACTAAGTTGCCTATATTTACCGTTGTATACATTATGTAAAGTTTCTAATGCTGGTGTTGCTGATCCTAATATAATAGGAATATTCTCTTGATGAGCACGAAATACAGCCAAATCACGAGCCTGGTAACGCCATCCTTCTTGTTGTTTATAGGAAGTATCATGTTCTTCATCTATAATAATTGCACCTAAACGTGTTAATGGTGTAAATATTGCTGATCTAGTGCCAATTACAATTGCGCTTTCACCATTACGAGCACGTAACCATACAGAAAGACGTTCACTATTTTTAAGAGATGAATGTAATATGTCTATTGGTGCTTTAAAACGTTCACGAAAGTATTTAATGGTTTGGGGCGTTAAACTAATTTCTGGTACCAATACTAATGCTTGTTTACCACATGCTAGTATTTTTTCTAACACTCTAAGATAAACTTCTGTTTTCCCTGAACCGGTAATACCAGCTAATAACCATGCTACATAAGAATTTCTTTCTTTGTTAATTGCTTGTACAGCAAATTCTTGATCTTTATTTAAATCTAATCTTTTGCCTTTAATTTTAAAATTATTACGCCAATCAATTATTGTTGATGCTTCTTCATATAAATCACACAGTCCTTTAGTACGTAAAGATTTTAATGTGGCATGAGTAATATTATGTTTGCTTATTTGATTATAATATAATGGTTGTTTAAGAATAGTAGCAAGAGCTTTCTGCTGTTTTGGTGCATATTTCAAACTTTCCATTGTAACTTTACGTCCTGCATCACTTATTATCCATTTCCTCATTGTATTTATCCTAGTTGGTTTTCCTTGACGTAATAGAACTGGTAATGCATGACTCAATACTTCGCCTATAGGGAAATGATAGTAATTTGCTGCCCAGTGTAATATATGCCAAAGCACAGGAGAAAATAAGCTTTGATCATCAATTACTTTTTCAATTTTTTTAAGTTGCGTTAATGGTAATTTACTATTTTCAAGTATATTAACAGCAATACCGATCATTGTACGGTTACCAAATGATACTTGAGTTCGTGCACCCGGAACTAACTGTGGTACATCAGGAGGTAATAAATAGTCAAATAATCGGGGTAGAGGTAATGGTAATGCAATTTGAACAACTAACATATTAAGGTTTATATAATCCTAAGTAGGCAATAGGTAAGAAAAAATATTTTTTTATGCTTTTAAATATTACAGTAACAAGTTAAATATTTACTAATTTAATATTTACTATATTATTATTTATTCAATAATTTATTATTAATTGCTAACTTAATTCAAATTATTTTAATTATTTATTCATAGTAATAAATATTAATAAGATGTTTTTTATTATCTTAAAATAAAAAGTTTGGTCAAAACTAGAATTTTTTAAAATAAGTATCTATTTAATTTGATTGGTCTTTTAAAGAAATCTATTTCTGGAGGTTATTCAATGAAACAAGGTATTCATCCACAATATACAGTAGTAACTATAACTTGTTCTTGTGGCAACGTAATTCATACTCGTTCTACCATGGGTCATGATCTTAATTTAGATGTGTGTGGTAAATGCCATCCATTCTACACTGGAAAACAACGTGTAGTAGATACAGGTGGTCGTGTTGAACGCTTTAACAAACGTTTTGCAATTTTAAATAATAAAAAATGAATTTTTTTATTAAAAATTTTTAAAATAAGATTTTTACTATTTTAATTTAATAATTAACTCTTTATTTCAGTTTAAGTATTAATAAAATTTTTTTTTTAAATATTGAATTAGCTTATTTTAATTTGCTATTTATAATAGATGAATATTTTTCCTTTTAGTCTTGTATAAAAGTAATTTATTTGCTGAAACCATAATAGTATATATATATTAATTTATATATATAAATTATATTAAATAATAATTAAATATAATAAATATGTTACTATATTTAGTATAACCTATTATAATTTATACATTAATTAAGGATCTTAAATTAATATAGATAAAATGATAATATTTATTTATATTAAATTAATTTATTGTAAATGCTAATTTAATTAGTATAAAAATGTAATATATAAACAATAGAAGCCTTTAGATGCATTCACGTCTACATTTTTTAAATGTTATTCTTTTGCTATCCTGGTCGTTATTCAGAATATAAGTAAGTATCATGAAGCGTAAACAAGCAACTATTTCAGTACACAGCGGTTTAAATAATGATGAGCAATATGGTTGTGTTGTCCCACCGATTCATCTTTCTACTACTTATAATTTTCTTAATTTTAAAGAACCACGATTACATGATTATTCGCGTCGAGGTAATCCAACTCGTGATATAGTACAACAAGCTTTAGCAGAATTAGAAGGTGGCGCAGGAGCTATTTTAACTAATACAGGAATGTCAGCAATACACATGGTTACTACCATGTTTCTAAAGCCAGGTGATTTACTCATATCGCCACATGATTGTTATGGTGGTAGTTATCGTTTATTTGATAGCCTTAGTAAGCGTGGATTGTATCGTGTTAAGTTTATTGATCAAAGTAACCAATCTGCTTTAAATATAGCTTTAGCAGAAAAACCAAAATTAATACTTGTTGAAAGTCCAAGTAATCCTTTATTACGTGTAGTGGATATTATGAGCATTTGTCGAGCTGCTCGGGAAGCTGGTACTATAAGTATAGTAGATAATACTTTTTTAAGTCCAGTTTTACAAAATCCATTGGCTTTAGGTGCTGATTTAGTGATTCACTCTTGCACTAAATATTTAAATGGCCATTCTGATGTTGTAGCTGGTGCTGTAATTGCTAAAGATCCTATGGTAGTCAGTGAACTTGTTTGGTGGTCGAACAATATTGGTGTTACTAGTGCAGCTTTTGATAGTTATTTATTATTACGAGGGCTACGCACATTAGTTCCTCGTATGGAAGCTGCTCAGCGTAATGCATTACTGATAGTTGAATATCTTAAAACACAACCATTAGTAAAAAAAATATATCACCCTTCTTTACCAGATCATATTGGTCATGAATACGCAGTACGTCAGCAACGTGGCTTTGGTGCTATGTTAAGCTTTGAATTGAATGTTAATGAAACAAGTTTATGTAATTTCTTAAAAGCACTAAAATTATTCACTTTAGCTGAATCTCTTGGTGGTGTTGAAAGCCTAATTTCACATACGGCAACTATGACTCATGCAGGAATGTCTAAGGAAGCGCGTACAACAGCTGGTATTTCTGAAACTCTACTGCGTATTTCTACTGGTATCGAGGATTATGAAGATCTTATCGCTGATTTAGATAATGCATTTTGCATCTTATAAGGTAATTTAATATATTAATTCTAAGTATTCATCGCATTTTTAAAATGCATCTGCTTACTTAGAATCATGTATTAATGAATTTTATATATATGACCAAATCGCTGATTGTTTCATATAAATTTAAATAATCTACTACCGTGTATAATTCATTATTAAGATTACATAAATAACTTTAATTAATAAAAATAAATAATGAAAATCAATATTCCTTTATATATTTTTATCATATTACATTCTTTAATATTAATAAAAATTTATTAAATTAAGTGTTATTAATTTATATAAAAATATAATTGATTATTTTATTATTAATACTTTATTTCTTGAGATTATTAAAAATAAAATACGCAAAATAAGTTATAATAAAGATAGGTATTAAACATGACTTTCTTTAATGCTAACCAATGTGAAGTGTTGAATCAAAGATTAGCTGAAATAAATGGACGGATTAATATATCTTTTGAGTTTTTTCCACCCAGTACTAATGAAATGGAAGAAATGTTATGGAATTCTATTGATCGTTTAAGTAGTTTAAGACCTAAATTTGTCTCTGTAACTTATGGAGCTAATTCTGGTAATCGGGAAAAAACTTATAATATAATTCAAAATATAAAAGCACGTACTGGTCTTAAAGCAGCTCCACATTTAACCTGTATAGATACTACACATGATGAACTGTGTACTATTGCACGTCATTATTGGATGAATGATATTCACCATATCATAGCAATTCGCGGCGATTTACTACCTAGTAAACAAAAACCTAAAATGTATGGTTACGATTTAGTTGCTTTATTGAAAAAAATTGGAGATTTTGATATATCTGTAGCAGCATATCCAGAAGTTCATCCTGAAGCAAAAAGTGCGCAAGCAGATTTGATTAATTTAAAACGTAAAATTGATGCAGGTGCCAATCGCGCTATTACACAATTTTTTTTTGATGTAGAAACTTATTTACGTTTTCGTGATCGATGTGTTGTAGCTGGTATTGACGTTGAAATTATACCAGGAATTTTACCAGTTTTTAATTTTAAACAACTAGAACGATTTGCTACCATTACTAATGTTCGTATACCTAAATGGATAAAAACTATGTTTCAAGGATTAGATGAAGATTTAGAGACTCGTAAAATGATTGGTATTAATATTGTTATGGATATGATAAAAATATTATCACGTGAAGGATTAAAAGATTTTCATTTTTATACACTTAATCGCGCTGATATGAGTTATGCTATTTGCCATATGTTAGGATTACGTCCATATAATTAGTAATATCAAAAAATTAGTTTTCAAAGATATCTATATGAATAAATATTTTTTTCTAAAAAAATATTTATAATAAGCTCATTAAATTTATATTTCTTTATTTTTTTGAATAAACTTATTATTATATTAGCGATATTTCTAACTGAATATAGTAAATTAGTGATATATCATATATAGTATATATATAAAATAATATATTTAGATTTATATCTAAATTATATTTTTTGTATTAGATATTTATTCTATTTTTTAATAAAATGGGGCACAATTTATGCAATCTGAAGAACAACAATTAATAGAAGGTTTGTTTCAAAGAATAAAACAAACAGAGCAAACTACAGGTTTACGCGATACTGAAGCAGAACAGTTGATTCAGAAATTTATTCATCAACAACCTTCAGCTCCTTATTACATGGCACAATCCATTTTAATTCAAGAAGCTGCACTTAAAAGACTCAACCAAGATGTTGAGCAATTAAAAAATGAAATTTTAAAATTAAAAACTAATAAGCAACCAACAAATCGAAGTTTTTTTAGTGAGTTATTTGGTGGTCGTACTCAACCTCAACCTCAACCTCAACCTCAGCCTCAACCTCAACCTCAGCCAGAACAATCTTCATCTAACTATAATAATTATGCACAATCTCCTAATACATCATCACGTGTCGGTAGTTTTATGTCTGGAGCATTACAAACAGCTGCTGGTGTAGCTGGTGGAGTAGTATTAGGTAATATGTTAACTAATATGTTTCATCATTCAGAACCACAAGAGATTGTAAATATTATTGAAAATCCAACACCTTCAATAACAGGAGAAAATGATTCTTTATTACATCAAGATTTTGATGCCAATAATTTAGATACATTTAATAATGTATCTGATAGACATTTTCTAGATCAAAATGATGTTTTATCAAATAATTATATTGATACTAATGATTTTAGTAACGATGATGATAGTTTTTTTTAATTACTACTATCAAGTTATGTCTACAATTTTATATATTTAAACATATTCAAATATTAATTGATATTATTCAGCAAAATATGTCATATAATAAATGCTATCTTTTGCTGGTAAAAGATAGAATTACTGATTTTATGAATTAAAATTCAATATATTTATGTAAAGAAATAGTCAATTGAAGGTAATATTTTTATATAGTAAATTTTTGTATGTATTATAAAATACATATTTTGCTGATATATTATATAGTAATACAGTCTAAACATTAGAAATATAAGATTAATATAATATTTTATATTTCTAATGTTTTATCTTATCTCAAAAATATTTACATAAATTAATAAGGTTTAGTATTAAGGATTACGTATAGTGATAGACATTTTGTTTAATATTTGTCAACTAAAAGCCTTATTGTAATAACAAAATATTCTACGTATCATCTTAAATTTATACTATTAGTCATTTTAATCAACATAAGTAGTTAAGTATTAAATTGTTATGAATATAACAATTTAATACTTATTTTATTCTATAATATGATTTATTACTCCTACAACGTTGCTTATCAATATCACGTAAATAAGAAATACCTGTCATGAAATCAGATATTATTTTAGTTTTTTCATCATTTAGTCGATTATTTAATCCTCCCCAACGTTGAATTAATAATAACTCTCCAAATAAATCATAACATAGTTCATCTTCATACCAACAAAAACTATTATCCCAACGCCAAAGCGACCTATATTTATTATCCTTAATTTATTCATTTTTTAAATCAATTAAAATATCTAATAAATTGAATCATTTTTAATAATTGATTAACTAAAACTTAATAAATTTTATTATATTGAGTTAAATAATTTAAATGTTTATTTATAATAAGATCTAATAAATATAGTTTATTGGTTTTTACATTTATATAAAATTATATTTTTTATGATAAAAATTTTTAGTTAAATCAAATTATTAATTAATAATAGATTTTATCTAGTAAATAAATATTAAAACGTTAATAACAAAAATATTGAATTATTTTTTTAATAAGAGTATGAGTAGGTTTAATAAACTTAAAATCAAGAAATTCATTTGGTTGATGAGCTTGATTAATGGATCCTGGACCTAAAAGTAATACTGGGCATAAGTTTTGAATAAAAGATGCTTCAGTGCAATAGTTAACTAACTTAGTTGATGTACCTGATAATTTTTCGATTATCTTTACAAATTCAAGTTCTCTTGAACATTCATAACTTGGAATAGGCATATGTAGATCAGTAACTGTTAAACATCCTGGCCAACAGGTTTTTACTGGTATTAATAATTTATTTAGTAAGAAATTGAATTGTTTAATAGTTAATCCAGGAGTTGGTCTAATATCTATGTGAAGTTCACAATAATCACAAATACGGTTTACTGCATTTCCACCTTTAATTTGACCAAAATTTATTGTAGGATAAGTAATAGAAAAACCATTGTGATTATATTTTTTTTTTAAAATTTTTTGTAATTTTATTAATTGTGTAATTGATTGGTGCATTACCTCGATTGCATTTATTCCTAAAGATGGGTTACTAGAATGACCAGATTTCCCTTGAATATGTATTATTTTTGCAAAATAACCTTTATGACCACGTACTGGCTTAAGCGACGTTGGCTCTCCTACGATAGCGTAATGTGGATTTATTAAAGTAGATTCCACGAAATACCTTGCACCCTGCATAGTTGTTTCTTCATCAGCCGTTGCTAGAATATATAATGGTTTATTTAATTTTTTCATATCAACATTACGTAATACATCTAAAATAAAAGCAAAAAAAACTTTCATATCAACAGAACCTAAACCATAAAACTTATCGTCTTTTTGAGTAAGTTTAAAGGGATTAAAAATCCATTGATTATCATCATAAGCTACAGTGTCAGTGTGACCGGTTAATAGTAAACCGCCATCATTTGTTTCGATTTTATTACGTGCTAACATATTGAATTTATTATTATATAAATTATTAGGTAACAATTTTACTTCTATATTATAACCGAGTTCTTCAAACCAATTAGCTAGCAAATCAATTAAATCTTTATTGCTTTGATCAAAATTTTTATTAGTAGAACTTATTGATGGTACAGCAATCAACTGTCGATAAATTTCAATAAATGATGGTAATTTTATTTTCACTATTAATAATCTTATAATAGAAATTATAAATATTAATTCAATAATATTGAATATTAATATTATTATTTTTGCAATTGAATAATTATAATCATAATATATGTATTAGTTAAAATTACAATTATAAATGAATAACTATTAAGGTATATAATTTTATGTTAAATGCAATGATTATTGGTGCTAGTGGTTATACTGGAGTAGAGCTTGCTATTTACTTAACCCGCCATCCATACATAAATATAATTGCATTGATCGTATCTGAGTATAGTTCTGATATTGAAAAACTACTATCAGATTTACATCCACAGCTAAAAGGTATTATTGATATACCTCTAAAACCTTTGAGTTATACTTCTAAAGTAGTGAATAAAGTTGATGTAGTTTTTTTTGCAACAACTCATGAAATTAGTCACGATTTAGTTCCAAATTTTTTAAAAATGAACTGTATAGTTTTTGATCTATCTGGTGCATTTCGTGTTAATAATAAAAAATTTTATAGAAAATATTATTTTCTGAATCATCAACATCAAGATTTATTAAATAAAGCAGTATATGGCTTAGCAGAATGGTATCGAGATAAAATTAAAGAAGCTCAGCTAGTAGCAGTGCCTGGATGTTATCCTACAGTTACACAATTAGCATTAAAACCATTGGTAGAATTTAATCTATTAAACAATCAATATTGGCCAGTAATTAATGCTATAAGTGGTGTAAGTGGTTCTGGAAGAAAAGCGAGCCTAATAAATCATTTTTGTGAAGTTAGTTTACAAGCATATGGCATTTTTAATCATCGTCATCATCAAGAAATTACTTCATATCTTGGTATACCAGTAATTTTTATTCCTCATTTAGGAAATTTCTCACGAGGTATTCTTGCCACTATTGTTTGCTATTTAAAAAAATCTGTAAAACAGCAGGACGTTATAGATGCTTTTTATAAGGCTTATTATAATAAGCCTTTAATTCGTATATATAATAAGGGAATACCAGCCTTAAAAGCTGTCGTAGGATTACCGTTCTGCGATATTGGTTTTGTAATAAAAGGAGAACATCTTATTATTGTTTCTGCAGAAGATAATTTATTAAAAGGAGCTTCTGGACAAGCAGTCCAATGTCTAAATATCCGTTTTGGCTTTCCTGAAACACTCTCTTTGATTTAATTCATGGAAGTAATTTATGTCCAATCCTTTAATCATTAAGTTAGGTGGTACTTTATTAGATAATAAAGAAGCATTAAAAACTTTATTTCATGCACTACAACAGTATATAAAACAACAGAAACGTTCTGTAGTTATAGTACATGGTGGTGGATGTTTAGTAGATAAATTAATGAAAAGTTTAGATTTACCTATTAAAAAGAAAAATGGTTTACGTATAACTCCAGCTGATCAAATTGAAATTATTACAGGTGCTTTAGCAGGTACTGCAAATAAAAAATTATTATTTTGGGCAAAGAAATATAATATTCCTGCATTAGGACTTTGCTTAGGTGATGCAGATATAGTGATTGTTAAACAATTTGATAAAGAAATGGGATATGTAGGTAATGCTATACCAGGTAATCCAAAACTATTAAATATATTATTTAATGCAGGATATATTCCAATTATAAGCTCTATAGGCATTGCTGAAAATAGTTATTTAATGAATGTTAATGCAGACCAAGCAGCAACTGCTTTAGCTGTAACTATTAATGCAAATTTAGTATTTTTATCTGATGTCAATAATATTATTGATGAACAAGGCTATCCTATTACTGAGATTACAGCAGAAAAAGCAAAACAACTAATTGCGATAGGTATTATTACTAATGGTATGATAGTAAAAATAAATGCAGCTTTAGATGCAGCACGCATACTCTCTCGTCCAGTAGATATCGCTAGTTGGCATCAGTCTGAAAAGCTATTGGCTCTTTTTAAAGGTAGATCGATTGGAACTAGAATCATAATATAATTAAGGATAACTAAATGAATAAATATAAAATAAAAAAAATTGTTCTAGCTTATTCCGGCGGTTTAGATACTTCAGCCATCATTCCATGGCTTAAAGATTCTTATAATGATTGTGATGTAATAGCATTTGTAGCAAATATTGGACAAAATAATAGTGATTTAGAAGATATTGAAAATAAAGCTATCCAATCAGGAGCTTCTAAATGTTATATTATTGATTTAAAAAAAGAATTTGTTGATAAATATGTTTATCCAGTATTAAAAACTGGTGCTTTATATGAAGGTACCTATATGCTAGGTACTGCAATGGCTCGTCCTATCATCGCAAAAGCACAAGTTGATCTTGCTTTAAATATTGGTGCAGATACATTATGTCACGGAGCTACTGGTAAAGGTAATGATCAAGTACGTTTTGAAACTGCTTATAGTTCTTTAGCTCCTCAACTAAATGTAATAGCACCATGGCGAGAATGGAATTTAAGTTCGCGAGAAATGCTTATTAATTATTTAAAAGAACGTAATATTAAAACTACTGCATCTCTAGAAAAAATTTATAGTCGAGATGAGAATATCTGGCATGTTTCTACTGAAGGTGGAATATTAGAAAATTTATGGAATGCGCCAAATGAAGATTGTTGGATATGGACAGTAGATCCATTAACTGCACCAAATCAGCCTGAAAATGTTATTATTACTATAAAAAAAGGAAGCGTAATTGCTATAAATAAAAAGAAGTTAAGTCCCTTTCAATGTTTAAAAGAGCTTAATGAATTAGGAGCTAAACATGGTATTGGTCGTCTTGATATTGTTGAAAATCGTCTAGTAGGCATAAAATCACGTGGTTGTTATGAAACCCCAGGGGGTACTATTATGATGAAAGCATTACGTGCAGTTGAACAGTTAGTATTAGATCGCGATAGTTTTAAGTGGCGTGAGCAATTAGGACAAGAAATGTCTTATGTAGTTTACGATGGCCGTTGGTTTACTCCATTTCGAGATTCTATTCAAATAGCAGCAGAATCTTTATCTGAATTAGTAAATGGTGAAGTTGTTCTACAATTGTATAAAGGAAATGTTACAGCAATTCAAAAAAAATCAAAAAATAGCCTTTATGCAGAAGAATTTGCAACTTTTGGAAAAGATAAAGTATACGATCATAGTCATGCAGGTGGATTTATTCGTTTATTTTCACTTTCTTCTCGTATTCGTGCTCTAAAAAATTATAATTATCATAATAAATAGTTAATAATCATTTGTTTACTAATATTTTTTTAAAAAAATAATTATCTAATATATCTAGGAATTAATAAGATGGCACTTTGGGGTGGACGTTTTTTACATAACAGAGATAAACGATTCTTAAAGTTTAATGAATCACTTAGTTTTGATTATCGATTAGCAAAACAAGATATTATTGCTTCTATAGCTTGGTCAAAAGCATTAGTAACAGTTAATGTATTAAATACTAATGAACAAAAGCAAATAGAAAGAGCATTATATACATTATTAAAAGAAATATGTGATGATCCGCAACAGATTCTCAAAAGTAATTCGGAAGATATTCATAGTTGGATAGAAGAAAAATTGATTGAAAAAATTGGATTATTAGGGAAAAAATTGCATACTGGTCGTAGTCGTAACGATCAGATTACTACTGATTTAAAGTTATGGTGTAAACAACAAGTAAATTTATTACTACATGCTATACACAAATTACAGAATGCACTAATAGTAACTGGTGAAAATTATCAAAATTTAGTAATACCTGGTTATACTCATCTTCAACGAGCACAACCAATACCATTTGTACATTGGTGTTTAGCTTATGTTGAGATGTTAACACGTGATGAAAGTCGTCTACATGATACTTTAAAACGTCTTGACATTAGTCCATTGGGATGTGGGGCATTATCTGGAACACCATATGATATTGATCGTCAACAACTTGCTAACTGGTTAGGTTTTTCTTCAGCAACACGCAATAGTCTTGATACTGTTTCTGATCGTGACTATATACTAGAGTTATTATTTAATGCTTCTATTAGTATGATTCATCTCTCACGCTTTGCAGAAGATATGATTTTTTTTAATACAGCTGAAGCAGGTTTTATTGAGTTATCTGATAAGGTAACATCAGGTTCTTCTCTTATGCCACAGAAAAAAAATCCTGATATCCTAGAATTAATACGTGGTAAATGTGGGAGAGTACATGGATCTTTAGTTAGTATGATAGTGATATTAAAAGGTCTGCCTTTAGCATATAATAAAGATATGCAAGAAGATAAAAAAGGACTTTTTGATACTATAGATACTTGGATTGATTGTTTACATATGGCAGTGTTAGTATTAAAAGATATCAAAATTAATATTTTACGTTGTCAAGAAGCAGCTACACAAAGTTATACTAATGCTACTGAATTAGCTGATTATTTGGTAGCAAAAGGTTTGCCTTTTCGTGAAGCACATCATGTTGTAGGGAAAATCGTATTAGAAGCAATAAAACAAGGTCTAATGATTGAAGAATTGAGTTTAATTCAGCTCCAACACTTTAGTTTATTAATTGAGCAGGATGTCTATAATATTCTTTCACTACAATCTTGTCTTAATAGGCGCAATGCATACGGTGGTATTTCACCAAAACAAGTATCTAAGGCTATAATTGAAGCAAAACAACGTATTTTATGTTCTTGTATAAAAAATAATTAATTTTTAGTTTTATTTTATTTTTATAATTAATTATTTATTAAAATAAACGATTTAAACCATTTAGAGCAGCTACACGATAAGCTTCAGCCATAGTAGGATAATTAAACGTAGTATTTACGAAGTATTCAATTGTATTACCTTTATTTTTTTGTTCCATAATAGCTTGACCAATATGAATAATTTCAGCTGCACTTTCTCCAAAACAATGAATACCTAAAATTTCTTTAGTTTCACGATGGAATAAAATTTTTAAACTTCCAACATGCATACCAACAATTTGAGCGCGAGCTAAATGTTTAAATTGAGCTCTACCTACTTCATATGGTACTTTCATTATAGTAAGTTCTTGTTCTGTTTTTCCAACTGAGCTTATTTCTGGAATAGTATAAATTCCAGTTGGAATATCTTTAATTAAATGAGAGCTGGCTTGACCATTTATAATTATTTGAGCAGCAATACGGCCTTGATCATAAGCTGCAGAGGCAAGACTTGGATAACCAATTACATCACCAACCGCATATATATGCGGTTGTGTGGTTTGATACATTTTGTTAACCTTTAATAAACCACGATTATCAGTAGTTAAACCTACTTTTTCTAATAATAAGGAACTTGTACTTCCAGTACGTCCGTTAGCATATAACAAACTATCTGCTTTAACTTTTTTACCAGATTTTAAATGTATAATAACTCCATCATTAATACCTTCAATTCTTTCAAATTCTTCATTATGACGAATTAATACACCATTATTCCAAAAATGGTAAGAAAGAGAATCTGATATTTCTTGATCTAAAAAAGCAAGTAACCGATTACGAGTATTAATTAGATCAACTTTAATATTGAGACCACGAAAGATAGATGCATATTCACATCCAATAACTCCAGCGCCATAAATAATTATGTGGTTAGGTTTATGGTGTAAATTTAAAATTGAATCAGAATCATAAATATGAGGATGTGTAAAATCTACCTCAATTGGATGGTATGGGCGTGAACCACAAGCAATAATAAAATTTTCTGCAGTTAAATATTCAAATGTACCATCTGGTTTTTGTATTATAATTTTATTAATATCTATAAAACTAGCATTACCTTGATAAAGAATACAATGATTACGTTCATAAAAATTACGCCTCATTGAAGTTTGTTTACGAATAATAGTTGTTGTATAGTTTATTATATCAGAGAATGTAGCATGTAGAATTTTACTATTAGTCTTATATAAAGGATTTTGATTAAATTCAATTATACGGCTAACAATATGACGTAATGCTTTAGACGGAATAGTTCCCCAATGAGTACAACCTCCTCCAACATTATGATAGCGTTCAACTACTGCAATATGTGCTCCTTGCTTAACAAGTCCCATTGCTGCACCTTCACCACCTGGACCAGAGCCAATTACTATGGCATCATAATCACAAGTTTTTTTTTGCATATCATAAATCCTAATGGTTTTTAAATATTTTATTAAACCAATGTTTTTTTAATTAAAAATTGATTTTAATTATATAAAGATATTTTCTATATATGTAAATATAAAAAATAGTGTAAATTGAATATTTCATTTTTATGTACATTAAAACTTAATCAATTTTAAAAGTACGGTTTTATATTATATGATTATTATCAGAGTAAATTTTAGTTTTATGTTTTAAATATTAATTTGTATTATGATTTTTTAATAAAAATGTAATCTATAGTAATTATACTGCGGATAAGGTTTATTAATTTTGAAATTTAATAAAAAATCTTATTTAAATATAATAATGTTTTCTTTATTAAGTAGGAATAAAGATCTTATTTAAGATATTTTGATATTTATTATTCCAAATAGCCTTATACTATATGTTTTTAAAAAACAATAAATAACTGTATTAAACTTATTTTTATTAAATTTCTTTAATATAATGTATATATACTATACATATTATGCAATATATATATAGTATATATACATTATCATGTATGCTTTTTATTAAGTAAAGTAATTAATAAATTCCTTACTAAATATTAAATATAGTTTCTTATTAATTTTATTAATTTTATTAATTTAAACCATAATTTACATTTTTTGTTTTTAAAGCATTTAATTTTTATAAATTCATTTAATTAGAATATTTATTATTTAAAAAATTTAAATAATAATAATAACATTAATCATTACTATAATAGTTATTACTATACCATAGTAATAACTGAAGAGAAAGAAATGAATTATTGTTCCCCATTTATAAAATCGGGTACTACCTTAGAGTTAAATTTAAATACAGTATCTCATATAAGATCTACTATATTATTTTTTGATTCTGGCATAGGTGGACTTTCGATATATAAAGAAGTTCAAAAATTAATACCTAATATTCGTTATATTTACGTTTTTGATAATAAAAATTTTCCATATGGAGAGAAAAATGAAGAATTTATAAAAAAATATACTTTAAAAATAGTAAAAACTATTGCTAATCGTTTTCACTTAACTCTTGTAGTGATTGCTTGTAATTCAGCAAGTGTAGTTTCTTTACCTATTTTACGTAAACAATTTACATTTCCAATAGTAGGAGTTGTTCCAGCTATTAAATCTGCAGCATGTTTAACTCGTAACGGTATAATTGGTTTATTAGCTACACGTAATACTATATATCGTCCTTACATTCATAAATTAATAAAGCGCTTTGCTCGTAATAAATGTAAAACTTTAATGTTAGGATCAATTAAATTAGTAGAATTAGCAGAAGCTAAATTACGTGGAGAAAAAGTATTATTGTCTGACATAAAAAATACTTTAGAACCTTGGCTTAATATGCAAGAACGACCAGATACAGTAGTATTGGGGTGTACACATTTTCCATTATTGCGAAAAGAAATACAAAATATTTTATCAGATAAAATAAAGCTTATAGATAGTGGCGTAGCGGTTGCACGTCATGTAACTTATTTATTAACACATAAAGAATTACACAAAGCTATTACTTCTAGACATAATATTGCATTTTGCACAAATATAGATCGTAAAGTAACGCTATTAATTCCAATTTTAAAACATTATGGGTTTTCTTCTTTAGAAAAGCTTGTAATTTAAAATATTAAATTCAAAAATTTATTATTATTATTAAATAAATCAATTATTAATTGAAAAGATTTAATAATTGATATTATTAATAATATAAAATTTAAAATAAATACTTGACTGATTATATAAAAAGTTTAGGATAGAGTATCTTACTTATTTAATAGTATAAAATATTTTAATAGTATAAAATATATTGTATAGTTCTTTAACAATTTATTAGACAATTGGTGTGGGCACTTATAGGTGTAATATCAATATTTTTAGATATAAAATGTCTAATTTCTGATGAATAAATACGTAATTTTATTACAAATTTTAATTCACAGAACAATAAACAAACTTTAAAATTGAAGAGTTTGATCATGGCTCAGATTGAACGCTGGCGGCAAGCCTAACACATGCAAGTCGAACGGCAGCACAAAAGAGCTTGCTCTTTGGGTGGCGAGTGG